>CAZCKF010000117.1:0-8153 GCA_964499155.1 uncultured Chitinophagaceae bacterium | reverse complement strand
TTCATCCATATTTCCTGAACGAGGCTTGATGAAAAAGTTAGGCTGGTCAGGAAAAGTCTTGTATGCTTCAAGCAGCCATTTCAATTGTATTTTTTTATCAACTTTTTGTAAAACATCTTCTGTTGATCCATGCAAATTCCAACCATAAGACAACTGGTTCTTTAGCTTTGGTTCTTTTGCGCCATCGCGTGAAACCGGTGTGAATGAATAAAGTGTTTTAGGAAGAGAAGGATGTCCAAATATCTGGAAAGGTTTTTCGGTACCGCGACCCTCGCTTAAAACTGTTCCTTCAAAAAAACAGGTTGACGGATACAGATAGATCGATTGCATTTCCGGTAAGTTCGGAGAGGGTCTTACTGGTAAAATATACTTGCTGTTATGATCATAATTTTCGCATTTGATCACCATGAAATGAAAACGATTATTCATGGTGCTCGCATTTTTCATCTCATCATATTTTTTATTTGCAGCTGGTGATAACCATTTTTCTCCTGCAAGCATCATTGCATATTCACCCATCGTCATTCCGTACACAATCGGAACTGGCTGCATTCCAACGAATGATTTGTACTTCATGTCGAGTATGGGTCCATCCACATAAAACCCATTGGGGTTTGGCCTGTCAAGAACGAGTAATGGAATATTATTCTCAAATGCGGCTTCCATATACTCCTGCAGCGAAGAAATATATGTATAGAATCTAACACCCACATCCTGTATGTCAAATATCATTACATCCACATCCTTTAAATCATCCGCAGAAGGCCGGCGTTTGGTTCCATATAAAGAAACCACGGGTATGCCTGTACGCTCATCTGTATAATTTCCTATTTTTTCTCCTGCATCTGCCGTTCCACGAAAGCCATGTTCAGGGCCGAACACAACCTTAATATTAACCCCACGTTTTGCAAGTGTATCAACAAGATTTACATTTCCAACGGTGGACGTGTGGTTTGCAAATACAGCCACACGCTTATTGTTGATCAGAGGTAAATAATCTTCCAATCTTTCTGCACCGGGAATGATTCTTGCATTTTTGTTTTGGGAAAATGAGGTCATGCAGGAGACCAGGGCCAGCAGGAATAAGCAAATTTTCATGATTTCAAATGTCATGAAAAAAAGCGAACTGAAAAGTGAAAGATTCCTATAGCTTTGCCGGCTATTTCCTGTAAATCTGTATAATAGAATTCAATTAAGGCAGTTCTCAAAATTTTAACAAAATGCAACAAGTAAAAAAAGGCGATACCGTCAAAGTTCATTACCATGGAAAGCTAAATAGCGGTGAAACATTTGATTCTTCGGAAGGTCGTGAACCACTTGAATTCAAAGTGGGAGAGGGTAATGTGATCAAAGGATTTGACGATGGAGTAATGGGTATGCAGGTAGGAGATAAACGAAGCATTAATATACCTGTTGAAGATGCATATGGTGAAAAAAACCCGGAAATGATCATTGAATTTCCAAAGGATCGGTTTCCTCCTGATCTGAATCCTGAACCAGGTCTGACACTTACGATGAGCGACGGTTCAGGACAGCGTTTTAATGTGGTTGTGGTTGAGGTGAAACCTGATTCTGTTGTGCTTGATGCCAACCATCCGCTTGCAGGAGAAGATCTGCAATTTGATATTGAACTCATGGAGATCAAGGAAGGCAAAGGACTGATCATTATGCCCGGTTCCTGATTGAGTTATTTGCGTATATAAATAAGAATTTCTACTCGCCGGTTTCGTTGTCTGCCCGCAGCAGTGGCATTTGACGAAACCGGTTTTGTTGATGCCCATCCACGGGAATAAGAATTTTTGATATTCAAATAGGCAGACACTGCATTTGCCCTGTCAGTTGAAAGCACTTCATTTTTAGCCATTGTTCCCTGGTTATCCGTATGCCCCTCAATGATGATCGAATCGAGGGTGACAAATGCCAATTTCTGTTGCAAAGAATCAAGAATTTTCTTCATTGCTGGCTTTAATGCAGCACTGCCTGTTGCAAATAAAATATCCGGAAGAATGAGTGTGTCAACCTGTTGTACAATGGTCGGATACTGTAGAATTTTTGGAGGCTGTTTATTTCGATTGTTTTTATAGTACAGGATGGTGCGTTCGAGTACTTCATGTCTTTCATTCTGATCAAAAATTTCTTCACGCACAAGGTGCCAGTTATCGCATCGTTTTTCATTTTTATCAACTGGCGTAAAAGAAATCCTGTCGAGATAAATAAAATAATTGTTCTCCATTTGGAGCCCCGTTGGCCCTGTTATATCTCTCTGAGAAAAATTAGCCAGTGAAATAAAATATTCGTCTCCGGTTGCTGTGAATTCAAATACCACATGTTGCCAATTCGTATCTCTTTTAACGGGTTGTGTAATCGCATCCGCAACATACATTTTGGGTTTCATTATCTGTAACCTGTTTCTCGAGAACAATGGATCATTATTAGAAAAGGAAACGCCAAAACTATCAAGTATGGGATGCAGTGATTTTAGCTTCATTTCAATTCTATACCTGTTGCCTGCACGTAGTGCGCAAAGCAACCTCGAACGGATAAAAGTTCTTTTATATTTTTCCCGTGCATGCCCTGCCAGGATTGACATAAAATGATATCCATCATAAGCGCGGTCAGCTTCTTTCCTGTAGTTATTAAAAGCCTCATTACTGCTGATCCATCCTTCAGGTGAACAATTCACACTATATTCTGTGCAGATGTTTTCCAATTCGAAACTTCCATTCACGAGTAACTCTTGGGCATGAACGGTCGAGTTGAGTAATAGGAATATGAAAACAAGGCGAAACATTCCAGTAAATAACGAATAAATTTCCATTGTATTACGAATACGGCGAATTGTCTCGCATGATTCGCATGACGATGACCAGCACTTTCAACTCATTCATTTCTCACACTTTTTTATGACCTTAGGCCCATGTTTAATGGATACAAGTTCACAGCATCAGAGCGATTTCTCCGCTATGTGCAGATCGACACACAAAGTGATCCGCAATCAATAACTTTTCCTAGTTCTGAGAAACAAAAAAGGTTATCTGAAATCCTTGTAAGAGAATTACAGGAAATTGGTTTGAAAGATGCTGAAATGGATCAATATGGATATGTATATGCGACCATTCCATCCAATTCAAAAAAAAATACACCCGCCATTTGTTTTTGCGCCCATGTTGATACAGCTCCTGATTGCAGCGGAACAAATGTGAAACCGATCGTACATGCAAATTATGATGGACGGGATATTGTTTTACCTGATGACAGTTCGCAGGTAATTACCACAAAGGATTATCCATACTTACAAAAACTCATTGGACATGACATCATCACTGCAAGCGGACTAACGCTACTTGGTTCTGATGATAAAGCAGGTGTTGCAGAAATCATGGATGCTGCAAATTTCATTGTGCAAAATCCATCGATACTGCATGGAGATATTAAAATTCTGTTTACTCCTGATGAAGAAGTGGGAAGAGGAACAGAAAAAGTGGATCTGAAAAAACTGGATGCGGCATTTGGCTATACACTTGATGGTGGTGATGCTGGTTCACTTGAGGATGAAACCTTCAGTGCTGATGGCGTTAAAATTATTGTTCATGGGGTTATCTCACATCCTGGGTATGCTAAAAATAAAATGGTGAATGCATTGAAGGTGGCAGGAGAAATACTGGATGAACTTCCCAAGGATAACTTATCACCTGAGACCACTGATGGCAAACGAGGATTTATTCATCCTGTAAGAGTCGAGGGTCTTGCAGAAAGGGCAGTATTGGATTTTATCATTCGCGATTTTGTTACTCCGGGATTAAAAGAAAAGGAAGATTTTCTAAAATCATGTGTTGAAACTGTAATGAAACGTTATCCCCGCGCATCCTATGAATTTCATGTAACAGAACAATACCGAAACATGAAGGAAGTGCTTGACCTGCATCCCCAGGTAGTAGATCATGCAAGAGAAGCAATTAAACGTGCTGGGCTGAAATTAAAAATGGAAAGCATCCGAGGTGGTACTGACGGAAGCCGGCTTTCATTTATGGGACTTCCCTGCCCGAATTTGTTTGCCGGAGAACAGGCCATTCATTCCAGGCATGAATTCATCAGCATCCAGGATATGAACAAGGCGGTGGAAGTAATTGTGCGGATTGCGCAAATATGGGAGGAGAGATCCTAATTTCTAGATTTCTAGATTTCAAGATTTCAAGATTCGTTAGGTCGAATATTTTCTACTGTTTTGAATCTGTCCTTAGTTGTAATTTTTATTAAGACCTATCTAAAAGAAATACAAACAGACTTTTCAAAATGAAAGAAAATTCCAAAGTATTAGTGTGTTGAAAACTGCCCACTGCCTACTGCCCACTCACCACTCACCACTCACAACTCACTACTCACGACTCACCACTCCCTCACGATCTCCTCGCCGCATTAGAATCCCCCGTTGTTCCCGCAGGCTTTAACATCAGTGCCTGAATTTGTTTCATCGTATTTTCCATTCCTTCAGCACTACCATCGAGAAAGATCACATTGCCTTTTCCATATTCTGCAAAATTCTTGATAGCTTCTGTCCACATGCTGAAAAGAATGACGTTGGTGTCGAGGTTTGCCTGTTTCATCTGTTCAGCAGCTTCTGTCATACCCCTTGCCACTTCCTGGCGGAATAGTGCAACACCCTGTCCGCGCAATCGGGCTGCTTCTTTTTCTGCCTCAGCGGAGATCTTGATCGCATTTCCTTCAGCTTCCGCAGATTTTGTTTTCGTGATCAACAAGGCCTGGCCTTCATTTTCTGCAGCAGCTTTTAAATTATTGGAAGCAACCACCCTGCTCATCGAATCAAGGATCAGTTTATCAAACGTAATATCATTGATCTGCAGATCCTGCAAGTGATAGCCCCAGCCTTCGAGAGTAACATCAATTTCTGTTTTAACGTATTCAACAATTTCACGGCGAAGTCCCAGGATCTCGG
Organism: uncultured Chitinophagaceae bacterium; assembly: GCA_964499155.1. Classification (GTDB taxonomy): domain Bacteria; phylum Bacteroidota; class Bacteroidia; order Chitinophagales; family Chitinophagaceae; genus CAZCKF01. The sequence goes on along the minus strand of CAZCKF010000117.1, from coordinate 3,199 downwards.
CCTGTTTTTTTGTTGCCACAAATGAGCGGATATTTCCTTCAATGGTTCGAACAAGCGCCTGCATCAGGTCTTTGTCGCTGATGAATTTAAATGCAACACGCATGATGGTGTCTTCACTTTCATTCTGCACAGAATACAACAACATGCTTTTGAAATAAACATTTGCCTGGTCGAGGCTGACTGCCTGGAATTCCAATTCCACCGAACGGTTTTGAATCGAGATCTTTTTATGAACCTGCTCGAGGATTGGAATTTTCATTCGCAGTCCCGGGCGTACAATACGCTGGTACTTGCCGAACATCGTTATTACCCCGATGTAGCCCTGGTTAATTGTAAAAAATGAGGAAAAAAGAATGATCAGGATGACGATCACCCACCAGTAGTCTTGAAGAAATTCCATGAGCCGTTAGTTTGGGTAAAGATAACACGGATTAGGACGGATTAGGACGGATTACACGGATTAAAACGGATTACACGGATTTGTTCCTGGCTATTCGAAACAGGCTGATTGAATCGAAGCTTTCCGTTTTTCTTTCTAAAATCGCTAAGAGTAATTATTACTGACTTTACGGATTGACCGTGATTACACTGAAACAAGGTTTTTAACATACCATGAAACAAAATGTTCGCATTTTTAATTCGGCTTATTCAAAAATTATATAGGCTTGTGAGTCAATAAAATTTTATAATCTTTTCAAATCAGAAAACACATTGCAGTTTTCAGGGTGATAATCCGTGTAATCCGTCTTAATCCGTGTAATCATCTGTTAAATTCTCCCAAATTATCCCCCTCCCTCATATCATGGCAACATTTTTCGTCGTTCAGCATGTTGAAAACTTGTGATTGGGCCGGAAAGGCATCTAGAAGTGTTATGCTACATTTACCCACGAAAGAATTCTCTATTTATGATTGACCTGCTACAGATCGTTACTGATACAGCACAAATTGCAACCAACACCGTTTTACAGGCCGATACAAATAAGGATGGCAGCTTAAGCCTCGGCGAGTTGCTGGGTATGGGTGGCTGGCTTATGTACCCCCTGATTGGTTTGCTTTTACTCGCAATCTTCTTTTTCATTGAACGATTCATTGCCATCAGGAAAGCAATGCAAATTGATTCCAATTTCATGAATATTACCCGTGATCATATTGTTACGGGAAATGTGCAGGCTGCACGCAGCTTTGCAAAGAATACAAACAATCCTGTTGCAAGAATTATTGACAAAGGCATACAAAGGATTGGCAAACCGATCGATGTGATTGAAAGAAGCATGGAAAACGTGGGCAAGCTCGAAATGTATAATCTTGAAAGAAACCTTTCTGTTTTATCACTTGTTTATGGAGTTGCACCGATGCTCGGATTCCTTGGAACCATTATCGGGATGCTGCAACTGTTTTACCAGATCAATTCCAGTGGTGAATTCACTCCCTCATCAGTGGCAGGTGGTATCTACACAAAAATGATTACCTCAGCAGCGGGTTTGATCATTGGTTTGATGGCCTACGTTGGATATAATTTTTTGAATGCACAGATCAACAAAGCAGCAAACCGGATGGAAGCGGCAAGCTCAGAATTCATCGATATTTTACAGGAACCAACGAGATAACAAATGGACATCAGGCGAAAATTAAGATCACACCCGGAATTGCATGCAGGCGCGCTGAACGACATCCTGTTCATCCTGTTATTCTTTTTCCTGATCGTATCCACGATTGCCAATATTGTTAAAGTCAACAACCCAAAAGGCACAAAGGATACAAAAGCAAAACAGCACATCACAGTTTCGATAGATAAGAACAAACGATTCTTTATTGGTACAACTCCGGTTGATCAAAGCATGTTGGATACATTGCTGCGTGCTGAAATATTGAAATTCCAGTCAAGCGTGGATACACCAAATGTTGTGATCAATGCAGATACAATTGCCAATTGGGGTGAAGTGTTCCGCATCATGAGGATTTCGAAAATGTCGGGTGCCAAGGTTGTCGCTAACGTGAAATAGCACACCTGATCATCCTGTCCTTTCCCTGCATATCCTTTTTTAATTCAATATTGGAAAAATGATTTGCCGCGAAAACATCAGCCACTTTTTTGCCGAGGGATTCATGTATTTCTACATAGATCGTTCCACCAGGATATAATTTTTCCCTTCCGTATCGCGCGATGGCTTCGTAAAAAACAAGTACGTTATCATCTGGAACAAAAAGAGCAGTGTGTGGCTCGAACTGTACGACGTTGTCGTGCATGGTATCCTTATCCCGCAGAGGAACGTAGGGAGGATTGCTTACTATCAAATCGATATGTGGTAACTGGTTACGCTGTCCATCATCAAGAAAATCCATGGGAACAAAATCAACCAGCGCATGATGGTCATCTGCATTTTTTCGTGCAACAGTCAATACCTGGTCGTTAATATCGCATGCCCAGGTCTCGAAATGCATCGGCAAATTTTTTCTTAGTGCAACAGCAATACAACCACTTCCCGTTCCGCAATCCATGATCTTGTAATTGCGGTCTGTCAAAGAAGGCTTATGGCTCCAGTCATCAAGCACCCATTTCACCAACTCTTCTGTTTCCGGGCGGGGAATGAGTACATTTTTGTCGACATAAAATTTCATTCCAAAAAACCAGGCTTCTTTTAAAACATATTGTACGGGTTCATGTGCATTCAGTCTTTGCGCATACTGGTTAAGCAATTGCTGTTGTTCTTCAGAAAATTCATCCCTGATTATGGAAAGCTCATTCCTGTTCTTACCGGTGATATGTTCAACCACAAGTTTTGCAATGGCCTTTGCTTCCTGCTCATCATAAATATGAATCAGTTGCTGTGAAAGGTTTTGTATTGCTTCCCGAATTGTCATTCGTGCAAACTTAATTCTTTTACTTTTGCGCAGTCATGAACAGGGATGAAACATACATGAGTCGCTGTTTGCAACTTGCAGGGAAAGCAGCAGGAAATACGGCACCCAATCCAATGGTTGGAGCTGTGCTTGTACATGATGGTGTTGTGATCGGTGAAGGATATCATCAGCAATTTGGCCAGGCACATGCTGAAGTGAATTGTATTCAGAGCGTTCGTGCAGACATGCGTGAATTAATTTCCTCTTCAAAACTGTATGTAAATCTCGAACCCTGTTCACATACAGGCAAAACTCCACCTTGTACCAATCTTATTATTCAAAATAAAATTCCAGAGG
>CAZCKF010000116.1:0-8184 GCA_964499155.1 uncultured Chitinophagaceae bacterium | reverse complement strand
GTTCATCTACATTTTCAGGATCCACGAGTTTGACTCCAGCTTTTGGAGGAGGCAATTCGAATCCTGCAATGGTTGTTGTGTTATCATTCGCAACTGGCTCAACCACTTTCAAAGGTTTGGTTCTAGCGGCCATGATACCGCGCATATTTGGAATTCTTGCTTCGGCAACTCCTTTCTGACAACTTACCACCAGTGGAATCGGAGCTTCAATCACTTCTTCTCCACCCTCAATTTCACGAGTCACTTTTGCATTATTACCAGAGAGTTCAAATTTAGTCGCCAGTGCTACGTAGGGAAGGTCAAGTAATTCAGCGACCATTCCCCCGGTAGATGCATTGTTGTAATCAATACGCTCCCGCCCGGTGAAAATGAGATCATAACCACCCTCTTTGGCAATGTTTGCAATCTGCGAAGCAATGGTAAAGGAATCCTGTTGTGTACTGTTCACCCTGATGGCTTCATCACCACCAAGCGCAAGCGCTTTGCGTATAATGGGTTCAGCGTCGGTTCCGCCAACGGTTACAAGATGAATTACAGTTGAAGCATCCGCTTCTTTCAATTCGATTGCGCGCACGAGCGCATACCATTCGTCATAAGGATTGATGATCCACTGCACACCTGCTTCAGCGAATTTCGTGTTGTTATCAGTGAAGGCTATTTTTGCCGTGGTATCGGGTGTTTTACTGATGCAGACAAGAATTTTCATACGATTATTTTTGCACGCGATGGATGGTTGTTTATGCAACTATCAACGTGCCACAAATATAAGAGGCGCAAAGATACCCAGATAGGAATACCGCCCAATTTTTTCAATGGACAGGATTCAAAAGCTAAAAGAGTTTTTACAATCATCTCCGGGTGATTGTTTCGTGAGGCATGCGCTCGCACTTGAACTGATCAAGATAGGAGATGATGCGTCGGCTCAGCAATTATTTGAAAATATACTTTCAGATAATCCCGGTTATGTCGGAAGCTATTATCATCTGGCCCGGCTGTATGAAAGAAACAACAATACTCCGAAAGCCATTTCCGTTTTTGAAAAAGGAATGAATGCAGCCAAACAGGCAGGAGACCAGCATGCTTTTAATGAACTGCGCAGCGCATATGAAGAATTGGTGATGTAGTGAAGAACAAAGTCCAATTATATCATGACTTTATAGATTTTCTCTTGCAGAAAAATATTATGCTGCAGGGGAAAAAACTGTTGCTTGCAGTGAGTGGCGGAATGGATTCTGTGTGTCTTTCCCATTTATGTAACAAGGCTGGTTTTGAGTTCGCTATTGCTCATGCGAATTTTTCCCTGCGCGGGAAAGAGAGTGACCGGGATGAAAAATGTACAGAATCGCTTGCGGAACAGTTGGGCGTTAAATTTTATTCCAGAAAATTTGAGACAAAAAAAATTGCACAGGAATTAAAGTTATCCATCCAGGAAACGGCGAGAAAGCTGAGGTATGAATGGTTTGATGAATTGATACTTGAAAACGGCTTCCATTATATTCTGACTGCACATCACGCAGATGACAATATAGAAACTGTGCTGATGAATATTTTCAGGGGTACCGGTATGGAAGGATTGACTGGTATTCCTGTAAAAAGAGATAAAATAATCCGGCCCTTATTGTTTGCAAAGCGCAAACAGATCAAAGACTATGTAAAGAAACATGAACTTGATTATGTTGAGGACAGTTCAAACGATGATAAGAAATACACTAGAAATTTTTTTAGAAAAGAATTAATTCCATCAATCAAACACGTATTCCCTGAAGTGGATGAAAATCTTCAATCCAATATTTCGCGGTGGACAGACGCAACATTGCTTTACAGGAAAGCGGTTGAGCGGGAGATTAGAAGACTTTCTGAGATCAAAGGAAATACAGTTCATATACCCGTACTCAAGTTGAAGCTGACACCTTCGTTTCATACCATTATTTACGAGATCACTAAATCTTTTGGATTTACTTCGGGACAGGTTGATGAAATTTGTGCTTTGTTGGACAGCCAGACCGGCAGATATGTTGATTCCCATACACACCGGGTTTTGCGCAACAGGAACTGGCTGATCATTACACCACTTCACGGTAGAGAATCAGCTCATATTGTAATCGAAGATGCTGCTGATATCATCAATTTTTCTCAAGGCACATTGAAGTTCAGTTCCCTGAATAAAAAAGTGGATATAAACGTTGGGAGAAACATTGCATTGATTGACCAGGATGAAATTGCATTTCCCCTGGTCCTCCGTCAATGGAAGACAGGCGACTATTTTTATCCGCTTGGCATGCGAAAGAAGAAAAAGATCGCACGATTTTTAATTGACCAGAAAGTTTCCGGCCATGAAAAGGAAAATGTGTGGGTATTGGAAAGTGATAAAAGAATTGTTTGGGTTGTTAATCATCGGATTGATGACAGGTTCAAAATTGCAGAAAGCTCCAGCAATATTTTGAAAATTGAATTCCATCAGAATTCTTAAATATCCAACACAACTTACGGAGCTACCGGCCGCCGGAAGACAGGTTTGAAATCATGAAATTATATTAGGAGTAATCCGCTGAAAATGTTATTAATTCGCGCATGGAATCCATTGAACTGAGTATTACGCTGATCATTATTATTCTTACTGCAATAGTTTCTGTTTCCGCATTTTCCAATGAAAAAGTTGTTAACGATTTGATTTTTTATCCTGCACGCATGAAGGGCGGACATGAAATGCACAGGTTAATGACTCATGGCTTTATACATGCTGATTTTTTTCACCTGTTCGTGAACATGCTCACACTCTGGTTTTTTGGCAGGTATGCAGAAGGGGAAATTTTTTCTAAGACCGAGTACATATTGTTGTATGCTACAGCAATTCCCGCAGCTTCATTGTTTGATTTATTCAAGCATAAGGACGATTACAATTATCGAGCACTCGGTGCATCAGGTGCCGTTTCTGCAGTTTTGTTTTCCACCATTCTTGTCGATCCCTGGATGAAGGGTGTGTGTATTTATGGTGTACTGTGTTTGCCTAATATTCTATTTGGTGTGTTATACATTATTTACTCCGCTTACATGGGCAAGCGGGGAGGAGATAATGTAGGTCACAATGCGCATTTGTGGGGTGCGATCTATGGTCTTGCATTCACCGCCATTACTCATCCTGAAATGTTACAGAATTTCGTGACTGAACTATTTAATCCTAAATTTTAATTGTACCGATGAAGATCCATCTCTGGAGCATCGGTAAAGCGCATGATCACATGTTTCGTGATGCAATAGAAGATTTTACAAAACGCATCAACATGTATTTTCCCTGCGAGTGGAAAATTATTGCGCCACCTAAATTGTCTTCAGGTGAAATGGATCTTAAAAAAAAAGAATCAGAAACCGTTTTGAACCTTATTGGCCGTGATGATTATCTCATTGCTCTTGATGAGAGAGGGAAACAACTTACTTCTCAATCACTTTCTGTTTTTCTCCAGGACCGCGCCAATGAAAGCGTAAAAAACATAATCTTTCTCGTCGGCGGCGCCTATGGCCTTGATGAACCGGTTTTGCGTCGCGCACAATTTAAAATGTCTCTGTCATCTCTCACTTTTCCTCATCAGCTTGTCCGCGTGATCATAGCCGAGCAGGTATACCGGGCGTGTACGATCATGCGGAATGAACGCTATCACCACGCTTGATTTTTGATTTTGGATTTTGGATTTTTGATTGGGCTCTCCTAACCGAGTAGCATTGCGGTAAGAAAGATGAAAGGTTGAAATTGTATTTATGAAATTGAGATAACTTATCGTGGAAAAATTTGACGCAATGTCGCAACATGAGCAATGCTCAAAATTTTCGTCATTAAACGAATCTCGGTAACCGTCAAGATCTTCAAATATTACTACCCACTCACCACTGCTACTCACGACTGCCGGCATTCTGTTTCACGCAAAGTCGCAAAGCGAGGAAGACGCAAAAATTTTTCCTGCAGAATGAAAGCTCGTAACAATCAGGGTCTTCGAATATTACTGCCCACTGCCTACTCACCACTCACTACTGCCCACTTGCAGCCCCCAAAAAAAAGGAGGAACCCTCCCGGATTCCCCCCATTTAGTTTTCCAGGAATATTATTATCTCACCACTGTATTTCCTGTCACCGTGCTTCCCGCAACGTGCGCTGCGATATGAAGCGACTGCCAGTTTGTGGGAGCATTTGGAATATAGAGTGTGTTGTTTTGAATTGTTGATGGAAGACTGTTGTTGTTGTATGCGCCAACCCGGATTGCACCTTTTGGCATTGGGAATTTAATAATGTTGCTGTAGATCATCATTTGCTGCTTTGCATTCACTTCCGGAGAGGTTGTTCTGTCATCAGCAAATATTGATTCTGATCCTGTTGCTGTACCATCATTTCCTGCGCTTTCAACATAGTTGTTGTACACGCGATTTGTTCCGTATCCAAAGACCATAATTCCAATACCAGTTCCGAATTTCACGGTGTTGTCATAAACATCTCCTGATGTATTTCCGCCGAGAATGATTCCACACATCTGGTTGCCATATTTCTTTGTTCCAAAATTGGTAACAGTGTTATGGTGAATTTTTGCATTTCCTCTCGCGTTGGATAATTGAATACCATCCCAACCTGTATTGTCTACAATGTTGTATGCGATTTCAATATTTTCAAGACGGATTGGGATCAAATTTCCATTATAAGGATCACCTGATGGTGCAGTATGCCCGATGTACATTGCCTCACCTGTTACATGGTGAATGTAATTATGGTGCAGGTACATGTTCTTCATTGTGTATGAAGGATACTGGCTTGCTGCATCACCTGCAACCGGATTCCACTTGATGAGAAATCCTGCTTCCATTCCAGTTACTTCAACATGTGCGATTTCGATGTCAGATACATGATAAGCAGCAATACCTGCATTCGATGTACCATTCACAAGAATTCCATATGTCAAACCAGGATGACCGTTGCCAAGTAATTTGAAATACTGTGCATTCTTACCAAAACGAATTTGTTTTACTGTTACAAGACCACCTTTATTACGCAGGATGATTGGTCGTGTTGCATCACCACGGAAATTGCCAAGGTCGATCAGCGAATAATTTCCTGCAGGAATATTTACTGTATCTCCTGGTTTCCAATTGCTCAAACCTGTGCCAGTCGGACGATAAACTTCACCCGGCGCAGTTGTTTGAAGCGTATGTGTTACATACAAACCAGTGGTGGTTGCAGCATTCACCGTTATTCTTTTTACAGCAGTACCTTTTGCACCAAGGTTATCAGTTGCTGTCAACTGGAAATCATAAACGCCAGCAACCAGACCTGTTACAGATGTTGATGCCGTGGTAGTGCTTGTAATAGTTCCTGCTGCAGGTCCTGAAATTTTTGACCAGCTATATGAAGCAACAGTACCATCGTTGTCAGTAGCTGTACCAGTTAACATCACAGTGCTTGTTGGTAATGTAATTGTTTGCGCTGATCCCACCATTACAGTCGGAGGTGTATTGGTTGGTCCTGGCGGAGGAGGAAGAGCTACTGCAGTACCTCTTTTATGCATGTAAAGCCATTCCCACATTGTTTGTGTTCCAAGCTTAAATGTTCCATTGTATACATCATTCCATCCGCCATGTCCAATGCCTGAACGGATTGAAATTTTTCCAAGACCGCTTACGCGCTTATTTATTTCATCGATCATGTAAATATTCTGATCGCGATAGCTTACATCATTATTACCTACAACTGCCCAAACAGGAGTCTTGGAAGTTTTGAACCAGTCAAAGCGTGTTTTATTTGCGTCCTGTGTTGCGGCAGAATTCACAACGATGGCTGCAAATTTCTTGGCAAGCACAGTATCCACATTTAACTGTGATCCATATGCGCCCCAACCACCAGCACTGAGTCCGGTAATATAAACGCGATCATTGTCAATCTTCCAGCGTTTGTTGGCATCTTCAAGAATAGCAACAAGCCATGCCGGATCAACGCTGTACGAAGAGCGTTGAGGAGCGATCATGATAAAATCAAAAGAGGGTCTGTAACCATCTCTCAAAACTTTTGGAAGACCGGTGTTGTATAATCTGTTTACATCAGATCCGGCTTCACCCATTCCGTGTGTAAATATCACAAGCGGATAAGTTTTTGTTGCATCATAGTTCGCTGGTGTGTAGATCACAGCGCCAGTGTTGTAAACACCGCTGCCTGCAATGATGTCAACCTTGTCGTTGACCAGCGTTTGTGCGTTGAGTGCACCGCCTGAACATACGATGACCAGGGCGGCTAATATTTTTTTAAACATGTACATAGGTTTGCTGCCAGCAGTTTTATAAACTGTTGCGGTTATTAAATGTTACTCTATAAGTTGTGGAAGCTCGGCGCAGCAAATGCGCACAATTCCATATATGCATTATGATCAATCAGGAATGCATTAGTGATTCCGCAGATGAAGAATCGCTTTCTATTTCTTTGTAGACAATTTCATTTTTTCATATGGTAATTCCATCAGGTCTACTTTGGAAGTACCTTTCTTTTCAACTTCAGCCACTGCTTCGCTGTTGAGAACAACATATTTGAAAAGACTTTTTGCAGCGGGATTTTCTGTACTACCATATACATCCACAGATATCATGATCTGTCCGTCTGTAACTGTGTAATACCAATAGTTTTTATTTGCACCAGAAGTTTCTTCAATAGGAAGAGAAACCAATGTAGATTGGTCGGTGCCATTTAATTTGAATACACGAACAAGACCCTTTTCAGCAGCGTCCGCTGTAATTTCAGGTGCACTGATCGTTGTAAAAAAAGCTGCACGTCCAGACTGATCTACGGCATTCCATTCTGAGGTGCTTTTCCATTCTGATTCACTTACGCCCTGCACTTGAGTTTTCGCAGATGCGTTCGCGTTAATTTCATTTTGTGTTTCTTCCTGCAAATCCATTTTATTACATGCAAGAACTGCAGAGAAGACCAACATAACAGCAATAGGCGTTTTCAGGTTTTTCATGATTTGAAAATTGATGAGTTTCGTTAATCGTGGACGCAGTACCCCAAATCCGTACCAATTTTTTTTGGTTGTTGCTGAAATTCCTCGTTTAAGTTTTCCTTCACACTTTCATTCAACACTATTCAGCAACCATCGATACTTATTGCCCATTCAACGTCAAACACATATGATCAAAAATTTGTTAAGAGCTATTTTAATAAATCCAAGGAAAGTGCCGATTGAACAGTGAACATTTTCTTTGAAAAAAATTTAATCTCAGTATGCGATATGATTGTATGTGGAGAATTTAGTTGCAAACAATAGACGTTTCTGGTTTCTTGTTTCTGGTTTCTCGTTGTTTCGCGAACATGTAATGTTATCTCATGATGATGCTTACGAAGCGTTTGGACATTGCTTGCCCGCCGGAGCGCAGTGAAGGCGGGGATATTGGACATTGGACATTGAGAAAGTTTCTGGTTTCTAGTTTCTCGTTATTCCGCGTGATTATGAGTCTGGCGCATGGATTTTTATCTAAAAAATGATTGAGGCCAACTGCTTAACACTTGAGTCTTGTCCTGAAGCCTGACGCCTGAATCCTGAAGCCTGAAGCCTGATGCTTAATTGAACATTTGATCGTCGACAGCCTTTCTATACCCTGGAATCTTCTCTTACTTGCTTGACCCTTAATCCTTTCTTGTATCCTGATCGCTTGGACCTTGGACCTTCCTACGTTATCTTAGGCTTATGGTTGATTCATTTGAGAAGATTAACTGCACAGTTTTCCCCGATATGTATTCAGGTTCACGGCAGGCGGCGGTGGAGATTGCCAACCTCATCCGTGAGAAACAGTCTCAAAACAAACCATGTGTTTTGGGAATGGCAACTGGTTCAACTCCCAAAACTTTATATGCCGAACTCATCCGCATGCACAGGGAAGAAGGGTTGAGTTTTAAAAATGTGATCAGCTTTAACCTGGATGAATATTATCCCATTGATCGTGATGCATACCAGAGCTATTATAATTATATGCATCGTCTTCTTTTTAATCATATTGATATTGATCCGAAAAATATTTTTATTCCGAATGGTGAATGGCCGAAGGAAGAAATTAAAAAGTATTGTGCGGAGTACGATAAAGAATACGAAAGGGTGGGAGGTGCTGATCTTCAAATTCTTGGTATCGGGATCAATGGTCACATCGGATTTAATGAACCTGGTT
>CAZCKF010000115.1:0-8212 GCA_964499155.1 uncultured Chitinophagaceae bacterium | reverse complement strand
TATCCGCTGGGCTTTGGATGCAATCCTAAATTGGAATTCCAATGAAGTTCCACCCAACGTATTTCACATTCACGGTTCTGCAGACAGGTTACTTCCTATGAGAAAAACAAAACCCACACATGTTGTGAGAAGAGCGGGGCATATGATGGTGATGACACACGCGAAGGAAGTAAATACGATGATTGCGAAAATATTGGAAGGAAGTAGCAACGCTGTATGTAACTAAAAGCTGTTGGCTATTGGCTGTTGGCTTTTGGAGGTAAATAATTAGCTGTGTAAAATGAGCTGCGAGCTGTGAGCTTCGAGCTTCGAGCGCCACGAGCTGGAAAAGCTTTGAGCACCTGACTAAATAACGAAGTGCACTACTAAGTCAATCTTCAAATTCGTAAGGAATATTCGAAATGCAGGGTGATGCTCGCAGCTATCCTACCTGGTCTCGCCGCTGCTCGCAACTCGTAACTCACAGCTCGCAGCTTTACTGCATCAAAAATTGTACAGTTTCAGGTGTTCGTTGTTGTAACACAATTTTCTTTCCCGCAGTCAACTCCTTTACAATTTCATCCGTAAAATGTCGGATAGTAAGCAGTGTCAATCCCTTTGTTACCTGCACATCAAATAACTGCGAAGATTCGAGTGCAAGTTTTTCAATTTTTTCAGTGCGATCATCGAGTACGCAGAGAAAACTGATTGCTGCGTTTTGCGTGAGGTTGGGTTTAATTTTTAATCCACTTAATAAACTATAGAGACTGCTCACATGATGTTCTCCAACAAAGGAGAAATCTTTGGAGATCAATTCGATCATTGCCTGTTTTTCTTTTAGTACAATGATGGGTGGAAGATGATTTACATTCTTGTTGTGTATGACTGTACCAGGAAGTGAGGGGTCTATAAAACTTTTTACAAGTAGAGGAATATTTTTATTCTGCAGGGGCTTGATGGTTTTTGGGTGAATGACCTGTGCGCCATAAAAGGCCATTTCAATGACCTCTTTGTAATTCAATTCATTGATAAGTGTTGCCGCTTCATACTGTTTAGGATCGGCATTCATTACGCCTTTTACATCCTTCCATATCGTTTGGCTTTCTGCATCGAGCAAATTGGCAAAAACGGCTGCGGTATAATCACTTCCTTCCCTCCCCAGCGTGGTACTTTCATTTTCATCGGTTGAACCAATGAAGCCTTGTGTTATGATGATATTATGCTGATCGAACAATGATTTTATCTTATTGTCTACCTGGGTTTGAGTAAAACTCCAATCAATATTTGCATCGCGGAAATTATCATCGGTTCTGAAAATATCGCGCACATCGATCCATGTATTGTTTATTCCTGTATGTTGTAAATAGTCACTTATGATCAAAGTAGAAAGCAGTTCACCCGTACATACAACCTGGTCATAGTAGTAATCATAACTGCGAACAGGTTTATCGTGCAGCATCCATTCTACTTCAGTATAAAAATCTTTAAGTTTTGGATTGGCAGACCCTGTTAAGGAAGTTGCTAAGTTGCTATGTTCATTTTTTATTTTTTCAAAGAGACTGATTGCTTCCTCCTTATTATTCGAATAAAACGCTTCAACAACTTTTTCCAATGCATTTGTTGTCTTACCCATTGCAGAAACCACGATCAACAATCTTTCCTGGTGGTAATTTTCCAAAATGCGGGGAAGATTGTGGATCCTTTCGATTGTACTGACTGATGCACCTCCAAACTTGAAAACTTTCATGGCCCAAATATACCTGTGAAGCAGGCAGCTTCTTTGATTGAGGTTTCACTTTTCACTTTTAACGTTTGACCGAGACTTCGTCAAAAGTGAAAGGTGAAAAGTGAAAACCCGCCAGGCTAGAGCCGCAGAATTAATGGAGATTTGACTTTTGACTTTTCACCTTTCACATTCCTTGGTGAAAAGTCAAATGTGAAAAGTGAACTCCGACCTGTTAGGAGCAGCCACATTAATGGAGATTTGACCTTTCACTATTTATTGTGAAAAGTGAAAGGTGAAAGGTCAAACTCGCTTCGTTGGTGATACTACCAAAAGAGGAGATTCTTTATCTTGCCACCATGACCACCACGATCAACCGCAAAGTCTTAACGCTTGATGAATTCACCATCCAACAATTAAGAAATTTTCCTAAAGCAACTGGTGAATTAAGCAGCTTGTTGCGTGACATCGGGCTTGCTTCCAAGCGCGTGAATGTTGAAGTAAATAAGGCAGGACTGGTAGATATTTTGGGAGATGCGGGAACCATCAATGTTCAGGGAGAGGATGTAAAAAAACTGGATGTTTTTGCAAACAACCAATTTACAGGCGCACTGCAGCATGGTATCAGTTGCGCAGGCATTGCCAGTGAAGAACTGGATGAATATGTTGCTTTTGATGATGAGGTCAGTCGAAATTCTAAATATGTATGCCTGTATGATCCGCTTGATGGCAGCGGCAATATTGATGTGAACGTTTCTATCGGAACCATTTTCAGTGTGTATCGGCGCGTGACAGGAAAGGGCGAGCTTGCAAACCTGGAAGATTTTTTACAGCCTGGCAGAAACCAGGTGGCTGCAGGATATATCGTGTATGGTTCATCAACCATGCTTGTATATGCCACACGACGAGGTGTAAATGGTTTTACACTCGATCCATCGATCGGTGAATTTTGCCTGAGCCATCCTGATATTAAATGTCCTGCCTCCGGGAAAATTTATTCTGTCAACCATGGAAATTTTTTCCAGTACGATGAACCCGTTCGTAAATACATCACCAATTGCCAGAACAAAACCAAATCGAATGGCGGACCCTATACTCAACGATACATCGGAAGTATGGTTGCCGATGTACATCGCAACCTGATCAAGGGTGGAATTTTTATGTATCCGGGAACGACAGACAAACCAAAAGGAAAACTGCGGTTGCTTTATGAATGCAATCCCTTTGCATTTATAGTAGAAATGGCCGGAGGAAAAGCGACGAATGGGAAACAATCGATACTTGAAATAAAGCCTGAAGAGCTTCATGAGAGGTCGCCATTGTTTATAGGAAGCAAGTTGATGATGGAGGAATTGGAAGGGGTATTGAGTTAAGTAGGGCTGTTGGCTTTTGGCTGTTGGCTATTGGAGACAGATAATGTAGTTCGTGGATGCGAGACGATCTATTCTTTACAAAGCATTAGTAATACGGGGCAGTATTTTTGCGTTTTAGTAAGCATGCAAAGGGTTCGACTTTTACTGTTTTCCGCATTAACATTTTGTTTTATTTCCGCCGCATTACCCGGGGATAAGGAGCTGGTGAATGAAACGTTCGATTATACCAACAAGCTTCGAAAAACAAAAAAGCTTCAACCCCTCATCATGCTTGAAGTACTGAATGAAATTGCAGAAGATCACAGCCAGGATATGGCAAAGGGAAAAACTTCATTCGGTCATAATGGTTTTTCAAAAAGAGAAAAACAGGCTAAAAAACTTATTTCCGATTTTAAAGGCTTTGCTGAAAATGTTGCATACGGTGCAACTTCAGGGAAAGAGGTTGTTGAAATGTGGAAGAACTCACCGGGACACAGAAAAAACATGCTCGGAAATTTCCGCTACATCGGTATTGGTGTTGATAAGGCAAAAAATGGGGATATATACTACACGCAAGTTTTTGTAAAATAGACTAACAAATTTCCCTGTGTTCTCTTTATTGGCTCCAATAGCCAATAGCCAAAAGCCAACAGCCATTTAATAATTAGGAGCTTCCCTCAATTTCCTATCTTGCTCCAATGAGTAGGCCCATTATCACTGTACAAAACCTCGTCAAAAACTACGGCACCTTCCAGGCAGTAAAAGGGATCAGCTTCGATGTAATGGAGGGGGAAATTTTTGGATTGCTGGGTCCGAATGGTGCGGGTAAGTCTACAACACTTGAGATCATTGAAACACTGCGTGATAAAACGAGTGGGACCATTCACGTTGATGGATTTAATCTGGATAAAGATCCCGGGGAGATCAAGAAAATTATTGGCGTGCAATTGCAAACCAGTGGTTATTATCCCAATTTGAATTTATTGGAATTAATAAAACTTTTTTCAGGATTGTACAACAGGGACGTGGATGGAATGGAATTACTTGATACCGTAAATCTTCGTGACAAGGCAAGGGCCATGTACAAAGCACTGAGTGGTGGACAAAAACAACGATTTTCTGTTGCAACAACACTCATCAATGAACCGAGAATTATTTTCCTGGATGAGCCAACAACGGGTCTTGATCCGCAGGCTCGGAGAAGCTTATGGGAATTAATTAAAAATATCAGGTCAAGAGGAACAACGATCATCATCACTACACATTACATGGACGAAGCTGAAGTACTTTGCGATCGTGTTGCAATAATTGATTCCGGAAGAATAGTCGCTATGAATACTCCCAATAAACTGATTGACGACCTGGTGTCCACTGGTTTTGAAAGACCGAGAGAAATGAAAAAAGCCAATCTCGAAGATGTTTTTATTAATCTCACAGGCCATTCACTTCGTGATGAATAATTGAACCTGTGCTTAATTTGGAATCTGATACATACGCAGCATGGGGGAATGCGTAACTTTCATCCGAAAATAATTTATTATGGAAACCACGCTTGATTTGCGTTATCCAATTGGCAAATACGAAATACAGGAATATTCAGAAGCACTTCGCGAAGAATGGCTGAATGATATAAAATTTTTACCACAGGTACTTGAATTGTCTGTACAGTCACTTGATGAACAGCAATTATTAACCCCATATCGTGACGGAGGGTGGACAGTGAAGCAAGTCGTGCATCATGTTGCAGACAGTCACATGAATGCGTACTGCCGGTTCAAATTAGGATTAACAGAAGACAATCCCACGATCAGGCCTTACGAAGAAAAATTATGGGCTGAACTTCCTGACACGCATAACATTCCCATCAATATTTCCTTAACGCTTTTACACGCATTGCACATTCGTTTTTTTGAAGTGCTTCGCAATATCCGGAATGACCAGTGGGACAGAACTGTATTTCATCCGGAATACAAAAAAGAATATACTTTATGGCAACTGCTTGGTATGTATGCATGGCACGGCAAACATCATGTTGCACACATAACGGCATTAAAAGAAAGAAAAGGCTGGTAAGATGAAGTGGAAAGTTTTGTCCTCTGAAAAAATATTTGATGATCCATGGTTGTCCGTACGTAAAGACCGATGCCAGACCCCAAAGGGCATCATGGAAAAATTCTTCGTATACGAATTCCCTTCCTGGGTTACAGCAGCATGCCTTACCCGCGACAATCAATGGGTGATGGTAAGGCAATACCGGCATGGGATTGGGGAAATTGGAATAGAAACACCGGGAGGCGTTGTTGATGATGCCGATAAAACACTGGAAGATGCAGCCCGACGTGAAGTGATGGAAGAAACAGGTTATTCATTTGATAAATATGAATACCTCGGAAAGATTTCTCCCAACCCTTCAACGAATAATAACGTAATGCATTTGTTCCTTGCAACAGGTGGAGTAAAAACGGGTGAACAAAAGCTCGACGAAAACGAAGACATTGAAATTGTTTTAATGTCCATGAATGAATTAAAAGACCTTCTTCGGAAAAATGAAATCATGCAGAGCATGCACGTGACCTGTTTGTTTTACGCGCTTGAAAAATTAGGAGAACTTAAATACTAGCTGCGCGCTGTGGGCTGCGAGCTTCGAGCGCTGCGGGTTATGGTTAGCTTTTAGCACCAGGTTGATATAATACCAGACTCTGATTAAATAAAGTTTCGATACCTGTATGTTTGCTATCGTGAGCTTGCCAACGATGCCTTTGCCTTATGCTATTTGCCCTTTGCTCGTTTGCTTGTCGGTCGTGAGCTTGTCGGTCGTGAGCTTGTCGGTCGTGAGCTTGTCGAACGATTACCTGTTGCCAGTTGCCATTTTGCCGATCTTATACCAACTCCCTTAGACTAAGTTTGCACCCATGGATTACCAATCCACAATCGACTATCTCATGACGCGTCTGCCGATGTTTTCGCGCATCGGAAGTGATGCATTTAAAAAAGACCTCACAAATACAATTGCGCTCTGCGAGTTTCTGGGTGACCCACATAAAAAATTTAAATCAATTCATGTTGGTGGCACCAATGGAAAAGGTTCCGTAAGTCATATGCTTGCAGCAATACTCCAACAATGTGGTTATAAAACTGGTTTGTATACTTCACCTCATTTGAAAGATTTTCGCGAGCGTATAAAGATCAATGGTGAAATGATAGGTGAAAAGGAAGTGATTGATTTTACTGAAAGGATTTCTGGCAAAATTGAAGAGCTCAATCCTTCATTCTTCGAAATCACGGTGGCAATGGCATTCGAACATTTTGCAAAAAATAAAGTGGATGTAGCTATAATAGAAGTTGGACTTGGTGGCAGATTGGACAGTACAAATGTCATTGCTCCGGAAATGTCTGTAATAACCAACATCAGCTATGATCACCAGGCGATGCTTGGAAATACGCTTGGTGAAATTGCTCTTGAAAAAGCAGGAATTATTAAAGAAAATATTCCTGTTGTTGTTGGAGAAGTAAATGATGAAACACGACCCGTATTTGAGAAAATTGCTTCAGATAGAAAGGCTCCGATTTCTATCGCAAGCGAATACCACAACGTTGCAGAAAGCTGGTGGAATAAAAATGAATTTATAATCCAGGTTGCATCGCAACATCATACTGACAGACACGAATATCATTTAGACTTACCAGGTATCTACCAGGCGGAAAATGTAATAACTGTTCTTGAAACTGTGCGGCAACTCAATGAACGTGGCTGGAATATTCAACAGAACGATTTAAAAAATGCCCTCAGTCATGTTAAAAAACTAACCGGTCTGCATGGCAGGTGGGAAAAAATTCATGATAATCCGACTGTTGTCCTCGACGTTGCGCACAATGAAGATGGTATGCGCTTCCTCGTCCAACAAATTGAAATAACTGATCACAATAATCTTCACATTGTAATGGGCGTTGTCAAGGATAAAGATGTGGACGTTATTTTGAAACTGTTACCTGATCGTGCATTCTATTATTTTACACAGGCAAATATTCCCCGCGCACTTGATGCACATACATTAAAAAGCAAGGCCGAAGCATTTGGATTAAAAGGAAATGTTTATACCGATGTAAATAACGCATTACACTCAGCTATTAAATCAGCGAGACCTGATGATTTGATTGTTGTGTGTGGGAGTGTGTTTGTTGTCGGAGAAGTTTCTTTGTAATTCATTTCACGCAAAGACGCAAAATGAGCAAAGGCGCAAAAAAATAATTTGAAGATTTGAAAATTTGACGGTAAAGTCAATATGTTTGGGTAGTTCTTGAAAATCGATAAAATTATGATTAAAAAATGCTTGCATGCAGTGCAGACGAATATCTAATTATGTAGTGCTGTTATTAATTGTGACATTTTTTTCAGGTTGTGCTGAAAAAGTCAAAGTAAAATTGACACCTTCAGATTATTTGAATACAGTTAATGTTACACATGAAGAATATTCTCGCGATAGCATTGCAATACTAAATGCGTTAAATCGAAAGCTCGCCGAAAATCAATCACCATACGAATCAAAAAAAATTTATACTGATTCTACTGTATTAATTATTGATTCAATTATGTATGATTCCTCAAAGGATAAAATAGGAATATTTGTGATTGCGCAAAATCCAGTATTCCTAATTAATCAAATGGATTTTGTTGATTCCCTTTATTACAATGCGAATTGTTTCCTCGGCAAACGAATTATTTCTCGGAGTGATTCCTTTGATTTAAAAGTGATGGGACCTTTTCAGTTGGTTAATTTTAAAAGCATTACGATTGTCAAAGAAGCAATTCGGGGATCTTATTTTATCGAACTTACCAACTGGTTTGATGAAAAAAGTTTGCCTTATTACGATTATAATTTAAATGATAAAAGATTTTGGACTAGTCTAAAAGGCTGGCCTCGCGCGTTCCCTCAACATAATGTAAAACTCTAGTAGGTACCAGAACCAAACACGAAATTTTGTAAAATTTCCTATGAAGTTTGAAAGTACTCGAAGCTATTCTTCCTCTCGCAGCGCTCGCAGCTCGAAGCTCACCGCTCGCAGCTAAACTAGCTGGTTCTGAAGTTAAACTCCACCGTCACCGTACTCTCTCCGCCCGCCTTATTAAACTTCCTCGATCGCATGTAATCTTTTATGA
>CAZCKF010000114.1:0-8262 GCA_964499155.1 uncultured Chitinophagaceae bacterium | reverse complement strand
TTTTCTTTTTTACCTGCAGGTATTTTGTATAATAGCTTTTGTTATTGGTGGAAGCTATGGTTTGTACAAACATCGCTACAAAGGCAAGCCTGAAGTTAGCGTTCCGGACAACACCTTGTACACACCAAAGTATAAATAACAAAAAACTTTTTTGCGGGAAATAAACGAGTTTTATCTTTGCCGTCCTGTAAAAAAACAAGTTCTTAAAATGCGGAAGTAGCTCATTTGGTAGAGCACGACCTTGCCAAGGTCGGGGTGGCCGGTTCGAGCCCGGTCTTCCGCTCCATTCCATTCGTTCCCCGCGAGTGGATTTTTTTTTCATGGGACCGCCCGGGTGGTGGAACTGGTAGACACGCAGGACTTAAAATCCTGTTCGCCGAAAAAGCGAGTGCGGGTTCAATTCCCGCCCCGGGCACAAGCTGGATGCAAGATCCAGGATACAGGGTCCAAGGTCCAAATAACTTCGTAGTGAAATCTTGGAAAACGAGGTCAATTCAGAATGCATTGTACTTCATCGAATCTTATCCCAAGGGAAATTGCTTTGTAGTTAAAATGCAAGTATAATTTCATAATTCTGTTACGAAGCGAATTTTGAAATTTTGAAATTACTTAACTATCTCTCGAAACGATTTCCGCCCTTTCACAAAATGCTGCCAAACAAGATTTCCTTTATAAACCCCAACTGAAACTGGTTTTCTTTTTGGAGGAAATACACTCATTTTTTTATAACGAAACAGCCAGCTAAGAAAAGCAAGGTGTGCCCTGAAAATGGCGACAAAGTATCCGGGATCTCCGGATAACAATCCTTTCAATGCCGAGGTAACGTCAAGCACTACCCGAAATGCCAATTTCCACCATCTTTCTGAAAGTGGCAGGTTTTTCCAAAGCATGATCAGGTTGTTGCGGAAGTTGAGGTATGTTTTCCTGGAATTACCCCGTGGCAGGGTACCACCTCCAAGATGATAAATTACAGATGTAGGGCAACTGTAAATTTTATATCCGGCAATCTGGATACGCCAGCACAAATCGATTTCTTCCTGGTGAGCAAAGAAATAATTATCAAAACCAAACATTTCATTATAAACGTGAGAACGAATACACAGAGCTGCACCACTTGCCCAGAAAATCGGGGCAATGGAATCATACTGTCCCTCATCATTTTCAATAATATCAAAAATGCGTCCCCGTCCAAATGGATAACCAAAAGAATCGATCCAGCCACCTGCAGCACCGGCATAGTCAAAACAGGACCTGTTTTTATAGGACAACACTTTTGGCTGGCAACCTGCAATCGTTTTGTCTGATTCCAGCAAATCAATCATGGGAGTAAGCCAACCTGGCGTTACTTCCACATCGGAATTCAGAAGCATATAATAATCTGCGTCGATTTGCTTCAGTGCTTCATTATATCCCCTGGCAAAACCATAATTTATTGGCAGGGCGATGGTCTTTACTTCAGGGAAGGCCGCATTCAGAAAAGAAAGTGATTCATCCGTAGATCCATTGTCTGCAACAATGATGTCAACGTTATCGTATTGCGTCGCCAGTACAGAAGGAAGAAATTTTTCAAGATATTTTCGGCCGTTCCAGTTCAGGATCACGACTGCGACAGAAGGTTGCAACGGGTTAGTTTGTTTCAACCAAAAATAACGTAAAAAAATCTCAAGCCTCAAGCTTCATGCCTCAAGATCATAACCAATAAACTAAAAATGATTCTATTTAGAATCTATTGTCGAATATCCGGTGCAAAATGTGTTGCGGTGGTATTGTGGATTGTAATATTCTCCAAAGAGCTCGAGAAACAATAAACCAGAAATCAGACACAATAAGTGATTGATTGGTGATGGCAATTAATTTCTTGTTTCAAATCATTATAATATATGCGTTACGGCTATTATCTTTCGCACCTGTAAAATCTAATTATGCGTAAACAATTTTTATTATTCGTTACTCTATTTGTTTCAATCGTTTCCCTTGCTCAGGAGTTCAAGGCCGACGATAACAAGATCAAACTTGATAAGGCCACTGTTTTTGAAGTTGAAAAAAAGAAACAGGGTTTTATGAAAGAAGCAAAATTTGACCTCATGACAGCAGATGGTAAGACAGTTGCATCTGCACAGCAAAGATTTTTTCATCCACAGCTCTATGGCCAGTCAGTAAACTGGTTTCATTTTGAATTTCCTTCATTCAATGATTCTCTCCAGCTTTCACACAAGCAGTTGAGCGAATACGTTAGTGTGGGCATGCTTGGCATGAAAGACGACGCTTATGCGAAGTTTTATGTAAAAGTTGGACTGGTAAATTCCGACGGTACCCTGAATGCGGAAAAATTCGCAGCATTGAAAGCTCAATATGCTGATGATATTTCTGCAAAAACTGCAAAACAGCAGGCTGAGGAAACTGCATGTCTGAAATCGATCACCGAATTAACTCCACGCGACAAGAAGAATGCACTGGAAGTAAAGGAAATTAAAAGAGAAGAGCCTCAACCAGGCAAACTGTCTGTAATCACTTATGAGATCACGCAGGGTGGTGTTGTGATAGGCACTGTAACTGCAGCAGGACATCCTTCAAAACTGAATGATGAAAAGGCTGAAATTGATTTCGAAGGTGGTATCATGAGCCTCGACAACGAAGCTTCTCCATTTACTTATGAATTCAAAACAGCATCTGGTTGCTTATTTGCTCGTTACAATCCAACTGAAAAGACATTGTTCACATGGAAGGACAGGCAGCCAAAAACGCTGAAGACAATGGTGGGAAAGAAAATAAATGATATGAAGATGAGAATTGAGTTGATAAATGAAATGGCGGTTTATTTGGAGAAAAATTTGTTTTTGTAAAATCTAATAGTAGAAAAATATTTTATTAAAAAGTATCCTCCGGAATCGGGGGATCTTTTTTTTAAAGGTCCAGGATACCCGTCCGACTGGCGTCAGCCGGGCGGGCAAGGTCCAGGGTCCAGGAAAGATTAAAAGATATTCAAGGCAACAAGAGAAGATTCAAGAATCAAGTTTCAAGTGCTTCGCAACAAAATTTTCGGATAAAACAGGCTACAAATATGTAGTGAATGTTCGATCTAAAAAACCTCCAACTATTCCCCGTCCGAACGGATTCATCCGGGCGGGCAACCATTCCAACCTCCAACTAATTTAAGGTCCAGGATACAAGGTACAGGGTCCAAGAAAGTAATAAGAACTACAAGGCAACAAGAAAGGTTCAAGTTTCAAGAGCTTCGTAACAAAATTTTCGGATAAAACAGGCTACAAATATGTAGTGAATTTTCGATCTAAAAAACCTCCAACCATTCAAACCATTCCAACCTCCAACTAATTCATTTGCTCATTCGTCACATGCGTATACGCAAAATACTCACCGTTGCGGTAATGCTTTGAAGTAATTGAGTTTGGATCTTCCCATTGAAGTTCGAGGATTCCCCGGAGTTCATTCATTAGCCGGGAGAAGCTATCTGGTTTTCGGAAGTATAGGGAGGCACCCAGACCGTAGGAAATATTTACATCCTTCTCATTTCGTGAACTGCTGTACATAATGATCGGGATCTTGCGCAATATTTTGTCATTGCTGAATTCGCGCAGACATTCAAAACCATTTTGTGCTGGCATATTAATATCAAGGAAAACAAGGTCTGGAAGAACGCCACCTAATATTTCTTTCACCTGGTGGCAATTGTGAACGCAATACAATTTTACATTGGGAAATACTTCTTGCAGGGCAAATTTAAAATTGTCGCAGTCTTCGGTATCATCGTCGATTAACACAATTCTTTCAATATCGTTTCTCATAAAAAAGGATAGATTGGGCTGTATATAAGAGCAAAGGTAAATTTAGTTTTTTCCACCATTTATTGACGAAAATAATGCTGAATGGCATAATGTCCGTTTAGAATTCAAACATTTCCTGTTTAAATGATTATTTTTCAAACATGTTTCAACAAATCCTGAACTGGAGAACCGTACTCGCTCTTGTTGCTATACTCATCGTCAGCGGAACCATCGTGTATTCGAAATACCTCGCCAATAAAATTGCTATTGAAGAAAAACAAAAAGTAGAAGAATGGGTTGAGGCAAGCAATGTTATTCTTAACTCGGAAAATACCGATACGAGGCTTCCAATGAAGATCATTCAGAATAATGATGATATCCCTATTATATGGACAAACGAAAGGGACAGCATTATCGATCATATAAACCTTGACTCTTCAAAAGTTCATGATCCGGAATATTTGCAACAAAGACTGAACGATTTAAAATCAGTTAATCAACCAGTGATCTGGACAGACCCCTATGATTCAACCCACGTTAACAAATATTATTACGGGCATACATTTTTGCTTAATGAGGTTCGATGGTATCCCATTGTTCAATTGATCGTCGTCGGTCTTTTTATCATCATTACTCTACTCGCATTACGAAGCAGCTATCGTTCTGTACAAAACCAGGTATGGGCCGGTATGGCGAAAGAAACGGCACATCAACTTGGTACTCCTGTTTCTTCTCTCGAGGGATGGGTTGAAATGCTGCGTCAGAATCCGGTGAATGAAAAGATAGCGAATGAACTCGAGCGGGATGTTGACAGGCTTCGGTTGGTATCGGATCGTTTTGGAAAAATTGGAAGTACTCCCCAACTTGAAGAAAGAGATATTATTAAACAGACAGAGGCCATGGTTGAGTACATACGCAAGCGTGCGCCTGGTAAAGTTTCATTTCATATCAATACTTTTAAAAGACAGGAAATTCTTGCAAAAATTTCTGGCCCGCTGTTCGACTGGGTAGTTGAGAATTTATTAAAAAATGCTTTGGATGCAATGGAAGGAAAAGGATCGATAACTGTAGATATAATGGAATCGGATGAGGGAGTGATCATGGATGTCACTGATACCGGCAAGGGAATCAGCAAACAAAATATTCCAAAAGTTTTCAAACCTGGTTTTACAACTAAAAAAAGGGGATGGGGACTGGGACTAAGTCTTTCAAAAAGAATTATAGAACAATATCACCGCGGACAAATCTTTGTTAAACATTCGGAGCCCGGAAAGGGAACAACATTCCGGATTGTGCTGAAGCGATAAAATAAAAATGTTTTTAAAATGAATTACGATTCTAATGACAAGTCGCGCAGAAAATTTATTCTCAACGTGGGTAAAGCTGGTTTTGCAACAATGGCTTTAACGCAGCCTGTTTTTGCAAATTCAATTAAATATTTTGGAAACGCTGTTACAGTCGGTGAAATCATGGACCGCTTTATCAGTGAAGTTCCGGGTGGCGTTCTGAATTCGACAGTGGATACTTTGAAAGCTGGTAACAGGGATATTGTTGTCACAGGAATTATTACAACGATGTTTCCAACGGTAGAGATCATTCAGAAAGCAATTGCAACTAATACCAATTTCATTATTTGTCACGAACCCACATATTACTCGCACACGGATGATACAGCATGGCTTAAGAATGATGAGGTGTACAAATTCAAATCTGAATTGCTGCAGAAACATAATATTGCGGTTTGGAGAAACCACGATTACATTCACAGGCATTTGCCTGACGGTGTTCTTGAAGGAGTAGTCAATAAACTTGACTGGAAAACTTACCAGTCGAAAGAAGCCAATACGATATTTACCATTCCGAAAACTTCCCTTAAATCTTTGATGACTGTGGTGAAAAAGAAACTGGGGATTTCAACCATGCGATTTATAGGAGATCGCCAACAATTATGCAGCCGCATACTTTTAATGCCAGGTGCATGGGGTGGAAGAAGACATATTGAAATGACTGGTCATTCCAAACCTGATGTTTTGATATGTGGTGAAATAGCAGAGTGGGAAACTGCCGAATATGTTAGAGACGCGCGTGCAAAGGGTCAGCAACTTTCGTTGGTGGTAATGGGACATGCAGATAGTGAAGAAGCAGGTTCGGAGTATTTGGCGACTTGGCTGAGAACAAATTTTCCGGGTATGAAGGTGCAACATGTTCCTACGGGGAATCCGTTGTCTTTCTTTTGAAATTTGTTGTCAAGCTAATAGTTTATCGATTAATAAGAATTTTATCGAAAACAGTCAACTGGCATCGCTCGGCAAGCTCACGAGGCAAATAAATCCGTAATAGCTGCGCATTGTCGCCACGTGTTGATTGGCACCATTCGAAATTAACTTTATAAATGCAGTGCATTAATGAAGAAACAAAAGAAACTCCTCATTAAGAACATGGTTTGCAGGCGTTGTGTGATGACAGTTGAATCGATCATGAAGAAGCTGGATGTGAACTATGAAAATGTTGCTTTGGGTGAAGTGGATTTGGAAAATGACATTGATGAAAAAAAGCGAGCTGAAATTGATACCGAGTTAAAGAAGGTAGGATTCGAACTGATTGAAACCAGGAATAATAAAATCATAGAAGACATCAAGAAATTAGTCCTTGAATACATAAAGGATGCAGATGAAATGAATAAACTCAAACTTTCTTCTTTCATCACAAAACAGCTTCATTACGATTATAGTTACCTGAGTGACCTGTTTTCTTCCATAGAGGGAATTACCATCGAACATTACCTGATACTTCAACGTATTGAAAAGGTCAAAGAACTGATGGTTTACGGGCAAATGAATTTGACTGAAATCGCATACGAAACAGGTTTCAGCAGTGTGCATCATCTTTCAGCACAGTTCAAAAAAATAACAGGCCTGCCACCGTCTCATTTTAAAAAAATAGCAGCGGAGAAACGTAAGTCACTTGATCGGGTTGTGAAATAAGAGTAAACGTTGATCAACGCGATGGTCAAAATGAGCAACGGGGGAATTGGCAATTAGTTTTCGATAATAGAGAATTTCTATAAGTGAAGTCTTTTCGGTTATGAGCAAATCTTAAATCTAAAATCTGCAATCTTAAATTATTGGCGTCTTTGCTCACTTTGCGTTTTTGCGTGAGCAAAAATCCCTGAACCCAAAAATTATATACATCTTCCCCTCAATCGTATACGACTGAGGGCATACGTGCATGGTAGTTTTGTGTTGTCAATTAATCAATAACAAAAAAAACAAAACATCATGGAAACAATCAAATCGAACGAAAATGGTAACCCTGCCTGCGGTTGCAATATCTGTCTTTGTGGTCCTAACTGTGCTTGCGGAACAACCAACAGATAACTAACGGGGGAGGCTAAGCGGCCTCCCTTCTTTAAACTTCAAACTTTTTAATACTTTATATATGCAAACCAAAACTGTTTATTACGATTTAACTGCTTCTTCATTTGACTGGCAGATCTCAGAAACAAAAACAATTAAAGCATGGGGATTTAACAAACAACTTCCCGGTCCCATGATCAAAGCTAACAAGGGTGATACCGTTGTGGTTCGGGTAAAAAATGAACTCGATGAACCCACGATCATTCACTGGCATGGTGTAAGACTCGAATCTTCAATGGATGGAACAGGCGAAGTACAGAAACCAATTCAACCAGGTGAAACATTTGAATATCGTTTTCAACTTCCTGATGCAGGTACATTCTGGTATCATTCACACCATAATGAAACCAAACAAATGGAAAGAGGCATGTATGGTTCACTGATTGTGGAAGAAGAAGACGGCATTATAACAGACAACAAACGTGTATTCATGGTTGACGACATGAAACTGAATACTCAAAACGAATTCAGGCAGGGAAATTTTATTTCACGTTGGATGGAACGTCACGATGGACGGGAGGGAAGTACATTATTATTAAATGGAAAAGAAATGCCTGAAATTAAAATGAATGCCGGGCAAACCGAGAGATGGAGTTTTATCAATGCCTCCAGCGCAAAATATTTTCAGTTGAACCTCGGTGGAAAATCATTCCAGGTGATTGGAACAGATGGTGGTTTAATTGAAAAACCATTCGAAACAACCACTGTATTATTAACACCGGGAGAAAGAATCGAAATTCTCGTGCATGCAGATTACGAAAACGAAACATTTCCCATTGAATCACTTCCATACGACCGTATGACTTTTGTAAAATCAAAGAGAGCGACCTATGGCAGGGTGGTGGTTGGTGAGAGAAAAATCTCCATCTCATCGGTACCTGAAAAATTAAGAACCATAGAACCCCTGACAAAGCAGGATGCAGTTGTTAACCGAAAAGTACAATTATCAGTCGGTGCAAGTTTGAAACACGGAATTGATTTCCTTGTAAATAAAGGGATGCATGTAAATGACCAACCAGTGTATGTTGGTGAGTTGCAAGTCTGGGAAGTTTCAAACACGAGCC
>CAZCKF010000113.1:7522-8295 GCA_964499155.1 uncultured Chitinophagaceae bacterium | reverse complement strand
TGAATCGAGATAAATCCAATTTTAACCCGGTTCCGTCTCATCGGAATATTTTCAAATATGACCTGGACCTTTTCAAGGTTGGTAATATCGAATTTGCCACTTTCAGGCTTGAACTTAAGAGGTTGAAATGAGGGATATCCCCTTGGAAGCAGGTACATTGAGTCAGGAGTAAATCCTGTAATCAGGTTTTTCTGAGCAAGCCTGGAAGTTGAAATAAGTTTTGATACGGCATTTGCCTGGTTGTCGATAAGTGTAATGCGATATGATAAAGGAATATCTGCATCAACTTCAGATGAAATCATTCGCCGCAATTTTTGTTGAAAATCACCCAAAAAATTTCCAGAGAATTCGAGACCGAATCTGGACTGAACAGAATCTGCAATGGAAATAACAAGAATATCACTTCCTGTTAAGGTGTCTTTATTCCGATCAAAACGAACCCGCCTCCAGTCAGAATTATAGATATAATAATCATAGCCTGATCCCGGCTGAATTTTGTTCAGATCATTTTTTGAAAATATAAAATACCCCAGGGTGGTGGAGTCGACCAGTTGCAATTTTGGTGAATGAAAAACACCTGCATTATAATGTGCAGATTCATTTTCGCTGCTGCTTATAATATATACGCCTGGCGTGATGTAAAAAGATTTATCACTGGGTTCAATCTTTATAACCCTGTTCATGTGTTGCCAATAAGGGATGGAAGTGTTTTCATGACTTGGCGTTGCATTCCAGGATACCTGTTCAACTTTTTTTACATTAAATCCCGGAAC
>CAZCKF010000113.1:3286-7512 GCA_964499155.1 uncultured Chitinophagaceae bacterium | reverse complement strand
TGAAAATCGAAACATGTGAGTATTCAAATTCAATTCTACAACACTTCGGCTTTCTGCCGCACGACCAAATGGATCATTGACATATTTTGTATCCGGGTAAACTTCAAGTCGCCACGTGCTGTCATTTATTTTATCAAGAAAAAATGCACCACTCCCACTGTATTGCACAACCGGCGAACTTTTTACTCCTGCAATCTTTTTAAGCTTGCCTGCATTTATTGGCATCTCGGATGTTGGGTTGCTGTAATAGAATTCTTCTTCCGTATTCATCACTGAAACATCAGTAATATGATCGACAAGGAAATTGCCAAAGGAATTATTTGCCGGATAATTTCCATACGATTTTCCACGAGGCAATTGATGAAATGCCTTTCCCGCAATCATCAGACTGATTGCTTTCGACGGCGTATAAATGAGATTGACATAATGCGTTTGGTATTCACGATTTTCATGTGCGATGTACAGGGGATCATAAGCAAAATGTGTTGCCCATTGCATTCCGGCTTCGCGGAAACTGCGAGCAATCGCAGGATATAAATAGGAACCGATCACATCTCCTGCATCAAATTCATACACCATTCTTGATTTATTGCTGAATGCCGGAATGGTGTCGAAAGGAATATTGTATCGGTTCACATGTGGTAGCATATTTCCATACAAGGTGCGATTTGCAACGAGCCCTGTCGGGTACCATTGAAAACTTACTCCCTGTATATCTGCATTCGCAACTGCAGAAGCATATCGCGGTGATTCACTGATGTTGTAAAAAATGGGTTTGGTCCATCCGGCATTTTTCACAGCAGCAATCATCCTATCGATATACATTTTAGCATCTGCATTTGTACCTGAATGATGAGGTTCATTGTTTATTTCCATTGCAATGATGAATGGATCATCCTTGTACTTTAATTCGGTGTAAGGATTGATGTGATCCATCAACTGACGCAAATAATTCTCCTGCGCTTTTACAGCCACCTCTTCTCGTAACACTCTTTGTTTGTTGTAACGCACAGAAAATCCTGGCGTTTTTTCATCAGGGTCAGGATAACCGTTACCCCAGAATGCGATCGGGGTCAACATGATCTTAATGTTATACTCCTCCAGTTTTTTTACCAGGTAATCAAACAAACGAAGATGTTCATTGTGCAAAAGATTTCCGGTACTGTCGGAAATTTCCGTATCCCACATGTGCACGCGAAACGCATCGAATCCTAATCTATGCATATGGTATACATCAGCATCGATGGCTTTTTCATGATCGATGCCAAGCTTTTTGTGAGCGCGATATGCAAATGCGAATGGTACTGTATAATTCGTCCCGAAAAATGCTGCTTCTTCATTAGTGGCCGTATATCTCATCACGCCTTTTGAATCAACATAGATAAGATGATCGCGTTTGTCGCTCTGCGCAAATAACTCACAGCAGAGCATTGAAAGTAAAATCCAAAGCAATGGGATTTTCATACCTGCAATCTAATAAGGATTGGCAAGATGGCTTTGGTTGATGACACATACACACGACAGATCCTTCCCCGCCTCGTCCCCTGCCGGAGACGTTTCTGGGAGTGACTTTGAATTTCGACATTCGTTGTTGGTGAAAACACCAACAACGGCGGATATTTTTGTCTTTTACGTTGGTGATAACACCAACGCAGCCTACATATATCAGATTTTACTTTGGAGCACGGATAGGTTGGTGTTATCACCAACCGAAAATCTTTACAATGAACCGCCGCTGTTTGTGTTATCACAAACAGCATATCACATTAAAAATGGCACGCTTCATATTGCGCGTGTGAAGACACACGCACGGCATTTACACACACACTGCAGCTCACAAAAAATCCCGGACCTAAGCCCGGGATCGTATTCGTGTAATTCGTTTTAATTCGAGTAATTCGTGTTATTACAGTTTGACGAGGGTATACATTCCTGTTGTAAAATCAACAGTGATCTTATAATTACCTGTTACATCTGGTGAAGGAACATCGGGGCCATTCACAACGATTGCACCGGAAAGTTTTCCTGAACCACCATATTTAGCAGACCAGCTTCCATTTACAGGAAGGAATAAATACGCCTGGTTGGCGGTCAATTGCAATGAAGCAATTTCAAATTTTCCTGGTGATACCTGTGTGAACTGTTGGCTCGGCGTTGGTACCGGGTTGTTCCAGCTTCCTGGAGTTGCGCCACCAACGATAAAGAGATTTGCTGGAACTGCATTAATGCCTGCATCATCTTTAAAGAAAGGTATGCTTACTTCAACAGGATTTGTCATGCCATCCCATTTCACACTGCGTTCAAATCCCCAGTCATTTACACCGGCTTTTACCACACCACCCATATCACGCACAACTATATATTCCACCGCACTGTTTTTTGGAACACTACCGATCACTTTATTCGTCGCAACCGATCCGTTCATAACCCGGTGCATCGGATGTGATTTATCATTCAGGTTACCACCTTTCTGAACCAAATAATATTTTCTAGTATCATCAGAATTGATCACATAAGACATGTGACCTGTCTGAATTCCTGCTGCTGGCAATACCTGTGGGATTGTCTGGTTCACAACAGGACGACCTTTCCAATTATAAATAATAAAGTCCTGCGTTGACTGGCCATTCCATTTTGAATTTGATGGAGTTTGTCCAACATTTCCCAATGCTTCCTGGCCCCAGTCGCCCAATGTAAATTTGAATTCATGAGATGTTGTGAGGTTGAGCGCGATATAAAAACACTGATCGGTTAACCTTGTAAGTCTGAATGTCGTATTACCACCTGTCCAGTCACCTGCGCCACCATTGGCTACTTCAAAACTTCCTGTAACATATACATTGACATTCGCAGGAAGAGGTTGAGTGGATGTAACTCTTACCCATGTATTCTTACCGGGTGGAAGTGTGGGGTTGGGAAAAGTGCAAATATTCTGAATCTTGTTGTTCAGGATATTGACCTTATAACTTTTTGTTGCGCTTTTGCCCGCCTTATCTGTTACAACATATTCAATGGTGTAAACTCCGGAAGGTGCAACATTTGGGAAAGGGAAAGGTGTATTCACTCTTGTTCTTCCAGTACTGCTGTGGATCAGGTTTCTGATCACATTGTGTGCAACAGGAGTGGTTGAACCTTCTTTGTAAATATTGATGCTGACACTGTCAATGCTTCTGTCATCATTATATGAAATGAAAACAGGAACATCGGGTGCATCATTGGTTACCTGGATGAGATCATACTCATCGATCGCAATTCCCTCGATGGAGGGATCCATTTCGTCTTTCTGGCAAGACAACATGAACACTGCAAGCAACAGTGCTACAAGTGATGATTGAAGAAATATTTTTTTCATATGACTTTATTCTAATAATTAATAGCCTGGGTTTTGAACCAAATTTTTATTTGCATTAAGCGCTTGCACAGGAATGGGGAAGAGTTTGTAATGCGGACTTGAAACTCCTTTGAAATCATGTGCAAGATTGAATTTGTTGAAACGGATCATATCCTGCCTGCGCATTCCTTCCCATGCAAACTCTTTTCCTCTTTCATCATAAATATTATCCAGCGTTGGCTCACCTGCAAGCGGAGCGAGACCTGCTCTTGCACGCACCTGGTCAACCAATGCTTTAGCGCCAGTGCCACCTGAGCGCTTTATTGCTTCTGCTTTCATCAATAAAATGTCAGCATATCGATAAACTGGAAAATCGTTTGATGAAGTACCACCATCATAAGGAGGAACAGGTAAGAATTTAATATTGCGAGCGCCTTCTTCCATTCCTGCTGCACTGAGCGAACTTATATTGAGCTGATAGTTCACACCACCTGGCTGAGGACCTGTTACCCACTGTGCTTTTCTTGCATCGCCAGATTCATATTTATTTACAAAATCCTGGTGAACAGTTGCTCCATTCCAGGTACTAAATCCAAACAATGCATTTCCATGAGGTCCGTGCAAACTCCTGATACCAATAATATTTCTTGGAGCTTTTGCACCGTCAACATAAATAGCCAGAATGACTTCATTAGTTGGTGCTACATCCTTGAATAATCCGAGGTAATCATTGTGCAGGGAAAATCCACCCTGGTTGATTATTTTATCGCATGCTGCAATCGTTTCTGCCCATTTAGCTGTTCCTGTATAGACTTCAGCATTCAAATACAATTTTGCAAGCAGTGCATATCCAGCCCATTTATTGAACCGGCCATAAAATTCTCCGCCTTTAACT
>CAZCKF010000113.1:0-3276 GCA_964499155.1 uncultured Chitinophagaceae bacterium | reverse complement strand
GAAATTAAAAACAGTTGTTCTATTTGCCTGAGGTATCTGGTCAATGGTGACATTGTTTTCTGTATAAAAAGGAATATTTCCCCAACCATCCATCAGCATCCAGTAGAAAAATACACGAGCAACTTTTGCCTCAGCTATACGAGCAGGTGATGCATTGGCCTTAGAAAGCAATTCAACTGCAAGATTTGCCTTGAAGACAGCACGATACAACCAGTTCCATGTGTTGTTCATGAATTCCTGTGATCCTGTCCACTGATGCAAGTACATCTGTCGCCAGATACCATTGTCTGACCATGCACCATCCACGCGCGTTGGGATCATCATTTCATCCGTAGATGTCTCATTCAGGTCATACCAGCCGCGATCTGCGCCTGCATAACCTTTACCATTCCAGTCACCGCGCATTTCGTTGTAAATGTTTGCGAGTGCCGCATTTATTCCCTCAGGTGTAGCATAAAATCTGTCTGCCACCTGCTGGTCATAAATTCCTTCATCAAGTTTTGTACATCCTGCGCCACTGAGGACAACGACTGCAAGAAGAAAAAGGATTTTTTTCATATGTAAAGTCATTACCGTTATTTAAATGATACGTTTAATCCAAATGAAAAACTGCGTGTTCTAGGATATATACCGTAATCTATCCCGAAACTGTTGCCTCCATCGGCACGCAATTCCGGATCGATTCCTTTATAATCTGAGAAAACTGCAATGTTATATGCCGTAAATGTTGCCCTGATTGTGTTGACATATTTAATGGAGCCAGGTTTGAAAGAATAACCCAGTGTCAGATTTTCAAATCTTATAAAGTCTCCATCTTCCAGCCAGTAATCAGATGCAACATCTATGTTGCTGATATTTGTTTCAAGTGCTTCTCTCAACACATTTGTCTGTCCAAATTGCGCCAGTGCACTAAGTGTTGCTCGCCTTGCATTATAAATTTTATGTCCTCCTGCTCCTCTCCACAGCATGCTCAGATCAAAATTCTTATAGTTCATGTTTGGCGTAAATGCAAAAGTATATTTTGGAAGCGCCTGGCCAGCATTGTACCTGTCAGGACTTCTGTCCCCAATATCCCCTCCTGGAGCAGTCAATCCGTTTTTATTGATGTCTTCAATGAGCTGCACCCCGTTTGCATCAACACCCGCATGTCTGTATAAAAGGAAAGTACCAATCGGCTGACCAACGATCAAATAGGCAATACCGTTGTCGGAAGATGCAACACCCGTAGTTCCACCTGCACCCCATCTCACCGTATCAGTATTTAGAGGAACTCCATTCAGTGTTCCACTTAATTTGATCACCTGGTTTTTGTTTGCTGCAAAATTTCCACCAAGTGTTACATTAATATCATTGCTTCTAATGAGATCATAATTCAGGCTTAATTCAACACCCGTATTTCTCACAGTTCCCACATTCGCTTTTATACTTGATTGAGGAAACGGTGGCTGAGGCACGGTGTAATCAAACAACAGATCCTTTGTATCACCATAATAGAAATCCAGTGTACCATTTAATTTATTCTTCAGCACAGCGAAATCCAATCCAGCATTATACATGGTTCTAGTTTCCCATTTCAGATCAGGATTTGCATTCTGCTGAATAGCAAAATCCGGGATCAACTGACCACCGAAAAATGTTGTTCCATTCGACCCTGCAAGCTGTACGGAATTCAATGGTCCAAGGCCCTGCTGGTTTCCTGTAACTCCATAACCAATACGAAGTTTGAGGTCATTGAAGTATTGCTGGTTGTTCATGAAATCTTCTTCTGTGATTCTCCAGGCAAGTGAAGCAGAAGGAAAATTCGCCCATTGATTGTTTTCACCAAAAACCGATGCACCATCACGACGGAAACTAACCGTTGCGAGGTATTTATTCATGAACGTGTAATTAACGCGACCAAGAAATGATACCAGTGTACGATCATTTTTATAAGACGAAACATCACCAGATCTTGCCTGGGTAATATCGCCTGACTGAAGTGCATTGAATGTGAGGAAATCATTAATGAAACCACGTCCCTGTGCAAAGAATCCCTGGTAGATCGCCTTCTGCCATTCGTAAACAAAAATGGCATCCACGTTGTGATCACCAACAGCTTTTTTGTAATTCAAACTAAGGTCAAGCAATCTTTCATTGTTGTTGGTTGACCTTCGCTGTGCAATACCTTTTTGATTTCTTGCATCTTCACGTGTGGTAAGTGGTGAAGCATATGAACCATACACGTTGCTGACCTTTCTCCATGAACCAAATGCACCGGCAGTCAGTCCTCGAACAATTTCAAGATCAGCTCTCACGCTTCCAAACAAACTGTTTAATTCACTGCCATCAATCATTTCTTTTGCGCGCGCATAAGGATTTACATAGGCAAATGCAACAGGATCGATAAAGTAAGCAGAGCTGTCAGCACCACCCACAGTTTTTAAATAAACAGGGTCAGTCGGTCTGCGACTGATCGCTGTACCAATTACTCCCGAATTATTCCATTTGTTGTATGTAACGGCTGAATTAAGATTAAAATTCAGTGTCAGTTTATTATCAAGTGCTTTTTGTGTAGCAGCTATACGTCCAATGTAATTCCTGAGATCAGAATTAATAATAATTCCATCTTGCAGAATTGCAGTCAGGGATGCGCGGTAATTAAGATTCGCTGCGCCGCCACCAAATGCAACAGTATGATTGTGCGTTTGTCCATTTCTTGTTACCAGATCAAACCAGTCACTGTTTCCACCGAAATCAGCAGAAGATGCAATGCCTCTTCTCGCAGCTTCTGCTCGCCACTCAGATGCATTCAGCAATTCATATTTTTTTGCAATCGTCTCTATAGAAGCCACACCATGGTATTCCAGTGTTGTAGTTCCTGCACGACCTTTTTTAGTAGTGACAAGAATTACACCTGCAGCACCTCGTGAACCATAAATTGCAGTTGCAGATGCATCTTTTAAAATGTCGACTGATTCAATTTCACTTGGCGGAACCTGGTTCAACAGATCCATGTTTCCCTGGATACCATCAACAACAACGAGTGGATCATTTCCACCAATGATCGAAGTAATACCGCGGATACGAACAGCAGGCAATACACCTGGTTCACTTCCTACTTGAGTAACATTAACACCCGCAGCCCGACCTGCAATTTGCTGAAGCGGATTTGTAACAGGACCCTGGTTCAAATCACGTTCAGTAATTTTTGCGACAGCGCCGGTAAGGTCACGCTTTCGTTGTGTACCATAACCAACAACAACTACTTCCTGCATGAGACTTTCACTTGGACGTAAT
>CAZCKF010000112.1:2774-8334 GCA_964499155.1 uncultured Chitinophagaceae bacterium | reverse complement strand
ATCGCAAGCAATCCCGCCATCACAAATACCCACCATGCTATGTCAACATGATACGCATATTGCTCGAGCCATTTGTGCGTTGCCCACCATGCGAGCGGGAATGCAATGCCATTGGCAATTAAAACGAGCTTTAAAAAATCCTTTGAAAGGAGAGTTGCAAGATTGAAAACACTTGCACCCAGAACTTTTCGAACACCAATTTCTTTTACCCGCTGATCTGCAGAATATGTAGCAAGACCGAATAGTCCAAGACATGCAATAAAAATAGTTGCAATGGCCATCCACATCAGCATTGACTGGCGGCGTTTGTCTTCAACATAAAAAAGTGCGAGCTGCTGATCGAGGAAATGATATTCAAACGGATCATTCGGATCATTTTTTACCATCACATCTTTAAGTTTGTCCAGCGTCTCTGTAATATTTGTCGGAGCGATATGTGCCGTGTAATAATCGATTAGCTGGATTGGATTCTTGTTGAATGCAATAACCAGCGGTTCGATCTTGTCACGTAGTGATTGGAAGTGAAAATCTTTTACTACACCAATTACTGAAGGTGTGAAAGGAGTGGGCAGTTCGCCTCCTGCAAAAGAACTCAATCCTTCTGTGAAAGCAGGAATCTCCACAACCTGTCCAGATGCCTGCGTAATGCCAAGCATTTTTGCTGCAGTTTCGTTGACAATAATTTTCGAAGAATCACCAGGATTATCGAAATTCCTTCCACTCAACAACTGAACACCAAACGTTTTGATAAAATCCATATCCGCACCAAGCATGTAAGCAACTTTATGATCAGCAGGATCGCCGGTATTTTTTATTTTAACCGTTCTCAATGTTTTCCATTCACCAGGTACGCGAGATGTAACAGAAACATTTTTCACAGTCGGGATCTTGACCATTTCATTTTTTACGGTTTCGAAATTTGCTCTTGCTTCGCCTGAATTTATATCGATAACGACAAGCAGATCTTTATTGAAACCGAGATTGGTATTGTTCAGGTATTTCACTTGCTGGAACAAAACAATGGTTCCAATGATTAATACAATGGAGATCGTGAATTGGAAAATCACCAGGCCCTTTCTTAATGAAAGATCTTTTGTTTGTGGAAGCTTCAGGCTTTTTAATAATAACACCGGGTTGAAACGTGAAAGCAATAATGCGGGATAGCTTCCAGATAATAAACCGGCAATCGCAGCAAATGCAATGGCATAAACCCAGAGACGATAATCACTGGTAAAATCGAATGACAGTCCCTTGTTCGTGAATTTATTAAACGCGGGTAGCACAAGATTAACAACGATCACCGAAAGCAGGAAGGAAATAAAAGTTACCAGTAATGATTCAAATAAAAATTGTTTGATCAAATGTCCCTGATAGGCACCTATCGCTTTGCGTACGCCAATTTCTTTCAGGCGACTTGAGGCCCTCGCAGTTGTCAGGTTCATGTAATTAATTCCTGCAATCAATAGAACGAAAAACGCAACGAAGGAAAATATTTTTAAATAAAATGGACTGCCCTGTGGCATAGGTTCGACATTCGAATTTCTTGCACCGTCAATTATATCTGCAGAATGTAAATGAATGTCCTTCAGAGGTTGCAACGTATAATTAACTGTCGTCCCAGCCTCATGTTTGAAATTGGAAAGAACGAGTTTCGTCATTTCTTTTTCGACATTATCTGCATCTGCATTTGGATTTAGCAGGGTAAAAACAGCAAACCCATTAGAAGACCAATCTACATTAACTGAATTTCTGAATCCTTCGTTACTCGTCCAGGTTGCCTCGGACATAATGCAATTAAAATTGAAGCTTGAATTGCTTGGATGATTTTTTAAGATACCAGTGATCTTCATGGGAACATCCATAAATCCGAACTGCACACTTTTACCCATCACATCTGTCTTATTGAAAATTCTTTTTGCCAGGTCTTCATTGATGATAATTGTATTGGGTTCTTTCAATGCCGTGTTCCTGTCCCCTGCTAACAATGGGAAGTCAAAAATTTTCAAAAAGTTTTCATCTGTCACAGTAACTGTTTCCTGGAATGGTACCGGGTTAGTTGGATCAACAAGATTTGCACGTCCCGTCCTCATCATGCGGGTGGTATTTTCCACTCCCGGAATTGACTTCTTCGATTCTTCCGCAAGTTTATAACTCGCACCTGCATTTATCGTTTGTTCGCCATTCGCATTTTTATGTTCAATCACCCTGTAGATCCTGTCTGCATTACTATGCTGCCGATCGAATGTGACTTCATCAAATAAATACAGCCCCAAAAGAATAAAACAGCTCAAACCGAAGGTCAGTCCGGCAATATTGAGCGTCGTATAAAGTTTATTGCGTAAGAGGGTCCTGAATGCAGTTTTAAAATAATTTTTAAACATAAAGCAGCGGTATGTATGTGAGGAAGTGATTTCCTGCATTTGCAACACCAAAAGCAATACCTGTTTTTAAAGCTATATAAATGAATAAGTTGGATAGGCTTGAAGTACGAAAGCGTACGTTTTTGATACAGAAGTTGAGCGATAATGATACATGGTGGAGAGATGAGAGGCGAGTGGCGAGAGGCGAGAGGCGAGGCTTTTTAGATACGGGAGAATTTTAGGAAATGAAGATGAATTAAAGGTGAAGGGAGCTTCAAACATTGGCACATGTTGATAGCTCAGTTTAATTTTTGGAAGTAGATTGATTTTTCCAGGGACAGCGTGCAGCGTGCAGCGTGCAGTGTGCAGCGAATGTATTTGACTTCTCAGGTCCGCGACGCCTCCCACAGATCACCATACTCGCTTTCATTC
Source organism: uncultured Chitinophagaceae bacterium (assembly GCA_964499155.1). Taxonomy (GTDB): domain Bacteria; phylum Bacteroidota; class Bacteroidia; order Chitinophagales; family Chitinophagaceae; genus CAZCKF01. The sequence continues at coordinate 5,542 of CAZCKF010000112.1, read as the reverse complement.
CTCTTAAACTGCGCATGTACATAATTACACAGCGGCATTACTTTCAAATTGTTCTTTCGTGCATGGTCTACCATTGCGGCAAATAATTTTTTTCCAAATCCCTTTCCTTCAATTTTTTCATCCACTGCTGTATGGTGTGCCGTAAGAATGTTTTCTTTTATGCTGATCACCATTTCACCTAATTCTTCTTCTCCATCCATTATATAAATGCTGCCGTGATTTTTGTCGTCTAATTTTATTACTATTTCTTCCATTACATTTTTGTTTTATTGCCGGTTGCTTTTCTTATTGCAGGAACCACCTTTGTTCCGAATAATTCGATCGATTTCATTACGAGGTTATGCGGTACATTCCCCACACTTGCCTGAGCGAGAAAACGGGTAATTCCAAACAATTCATTTTCATATAAAATTTTATCAATTACCTGCTGAACACTTCCAACCATTAATGCAGCTGTCGGTGAACGGAGTACTTCATATTGATCTCTGGTAAGTGATGACCAACCTCTTTCACGTCCGATCCTGTTCATCATTGTTGCATAATATGGAAAAAATTCTTCTGCTGCTTTTTGCGAATCTTCTCCAACGTATACATGGTTGTTTATTCCAAACTGTATATTTTTTTCATCTCTGCCATTGTTCTTCCAGGATTCTTTATAAAGGTTGACAAATTTTACAAATTGTGAGGGCATTCCTCCAATGATGGCAAGCATAAGTGGCAGTCCGAGTGTAGCAGCTCTCACCGCAGAAGCAGGTGTTCCTCCTGCTGCAAGCCAAATGGGTATTGAGGATTGAAATGCTCGAGGATACACACCGAGGTTTTGAATGGATGCCCGGTGTTTTCCATTCCAGGATATTTTTTCTGTTTTGTTTATCTGCAACAGCAAATCCAATTTTTCGGAAAAAAGTTCGTCATAATCATCAAGGTCATAACCAAACAGTGGAAATGATTCAATGAAAGATCCTCGACCAGCCATAATCTCAGCTCTTCCATGTGATAACAGATCGACGGTAGCAAATTGCTGGTAAACACGAACCGGATCATCCGAACTCAATACCGTAACTGCGCTTGCAAGTTTGATATTTTTTGTGATCGCTGCTGCCGCTCCCAATACAACGGTTGGCGATGACACGGCATAATCGGGCCGATGATGTTCGCCAACTCCAAATACATCAAGTCCAAGCTGATCTGCCAATTGGATCTCTTCCAAAAGATCTTTAATTCTTTGTTGTCCATTTATTCCATTTGCTGACCCTTCCCTTTCCATGTCAGCAAATGTGACCAGGCCTAATTCCATGCTGTTTGATTTATGTTCTGCAGAATTAAAAGTAGGATAAAACCATCTTGGGCATCATGCAGAATAAATTTCGAAAGCACTGCGTTTCAACTACTTGTTGTTACGATTGCAATGTTTGCAGTGATAAATAAGGAGGAAACATGATTGGTGAGTAATATATCAACTCACTACTTTCGTTACTGAAAACGAAAAGCTTGCCTCTACGAATTTCCTTCGCGATCTGCCTGCCCCAATGATTGTCTGACCATATCAACTTTTTAAATTGATAATTATGAAAACACAAATGGCAACTCAGTTACCACGATTCCGCAATGTTATGACTCGCTTTTTCGCGATGTCTTTCTTAATGTTCAGCATGTTTACCATCCAGGCACAGGATACCACCAGCAAACCATTTGCTGATGTAAAATATCTCGGGCTTGTCAATGGAAAATACATGGTGCAAATTGAAGTGAATAACGAAACCTCCGAAACTTTTACCATTGAAATAAAAGACGAGAAAGGAAACCAGTTTTTCCATGAAAAATTTCGGGATAAGAAATTCAAAAAGCAATTTGCTATCGAGAAATCTGAAGTCAACAATTCGGTAAATATCGAAATCAACCAACGCGGCAACACGCAACAAAAGCAGGCGTTTACACTCAATGCCACGACGAGGATTGTGGATTATGTGAGCGTTGTCAGGATGTAGAGGATTGGTAAAGGATTAAAGGATTGGTGAAGGATTAGAGGATTATTAGCGAGCGGTTTATGCCGCTCGTTGTTTTTCAATTTACCCTTGTTTGATAACAGATACTTTTTTCCAGAGACAGCGAGAAGCGTGCAGCGCGAACTGAGAAAGAGAAAAGGGAGAGATATACGAGAGGCGAGAGGCGAAGGGCGAGGTTTCTTAGGCGCGAGAAATCTTGTATAAATGAAGGTGATTCTGTTGAGCGTGAAATTCCAGTCATTGGCATTCTACATTTGATTGGCAATAGATTCTTTTTTCCGTGGACAGCGTGAAGCGTGCAGCGTGCAGCGCGAAGGAGAAAGAGAAAGAGAAAGAGAAAGAGAGGGGGGATTGAACTTACTTATAGAATATCAGATACATCCCGTATACAATCAACACCACCCCTGCAATTTTTGAGATCCATTTCGAACCTGGAAGCAGCTTTTCGACAAGTACGAAAAATGCAATGAGTGCGATCCATAATAAGTTCATTATTCCGGAAACGAAAAGCAAAACCATCAGGATCCAGCAACAACCCAAACAGAACAATCCATTTTCTACTCCCATTTTAAAAGCACCGGTTTTACCATCTTTCCATTTCCGATGAATGAAATCAACAGGGTTACGGCAATAGGTTAAACATTTTGTTTTAAGTGAAGTAAATTGGAACACACCGGCTGTAATTAAAATAATACCTCCAATTAATTTATTTGTAATGATCATTTCGGGATTGAGCCAACCGATTTTTTGACAAGCCCATTG
>CAZCKF010000112.1:0-2764 GCA_964499155.1 uncultured Chitinophagaceae bacterium | reverse complement strand
GAAGAACGGTGGCAAGTAAACTGAATGCAGACCAGATGAAAAAATATCCAGCTAAAAAATATCCTGTTGAAACAAAGGGTCTTTGATTTTCTTTTTTCTGCCTGTTCACCATCGCGAAAAGCAAGATCAAAGGTGCGACTGATGGCGTCATCATCGCAATCATCATTACAATCCACATCAGGAATAAAAGCAGGAAATCAATTGTGGTCCAACGTGGAGACATGGGCATTGCAAAAAGAAATGCATCCATGTTCATTACCGGGTACATCTGGTTGTAGAGATAAATGATGTAGTACCAGGAAAGAGCACAAATAAGGAACAGTCCAACAATAATTATATAACGGTCTTTGCGAAGTACCGATTCCAGCGGGCTTGTATGTTTCATCTGCTCAGGCAATACAACCCTCGTTGGAGTAAGATGCTAAACTCATATGACCATTCTTCTTCTCATGCTTCAATGAAATATCGGCAGCCTTCCAATGCCAGTCAACACTGGTAACTGTACCTTTTTTGAAAACAATTCCACCTGGCTGATGTACCTCACCTTCAAATTGACTACCAGTTACTGGATTGACAATATGTTGAGATTGAACCTGGCCCGCACCCTTCACTGAAAAATGTGCGTCATACGGATCGTAGTGAAATTCGATATCTGTTATTTCTGTAGGAAGAGTCTCCACGAAAGTGCTGGGAAAAATGGCAAAAACGCCACCACCGAATTTTCCACTCGTTATCTGTTCAATTGCATGAATTTGTTCTTTCGTTGCTTTTTTATCAATATATAATTTCCCTCTGCCATTTCCCATATGAATGGCCTTGGGCCACCATAGTCCCCATGCAAAAACAACATCATCAAGTTTGGTATTACCAAAATGACCTTTTTTGACATGATAAGCTACAAATGCTTCACAGCTACCAGTTGTTGGTAATGCATTAAAGTTGCAGGGACATCCATAATCGCAATTACAACTCTGGATGTATTCGGTTTCAATTTGCCATTTGGTTGAAGATTCGTCCGCCATGTAAGATTTTTTAAAAAATTATCCAATCACCTCGGTACGGACTAATGGAATAGAGCTGCTATTTCCGGGCAGTGAGCAAGATAGGAAAACAGAAGCAGAATGCGAAGAATGAGCAACTTGCAACTGGCAAAGCTTCTTAGGAAAGAGATGAATTAGGAGAGAGAGGCGAGAGACGAGAGGCGAGGCTTCTTAGGTAAAAGAGAATTTTTTGGAAATGAAGATGATTCTGTTGCACTCGAATCTTCCAAAATTGGCATTCTACAATTGCTTGATAACAGATGCTTTTTTTCGGGGACAGCGTGAAGCGTGCAGCGTGCATCGACAAGTGAGAAAGAGGAACAGAAAGAGAAAGAGGGTGAGAGTTGCAAGAGGCCCTCAAACCCCGAGCTTTGCTCTCGCAAATATCAGCGTCCCCAAAACAATCAAGGAAAAAATTGTTCCCACGGGTAAATACCACAGTGTAAGAATGCTTATGATTATTCCAAATGAATAAGCCCATGTTCTATGTGTCCACAATCCAAACAACCATGTTAGCCACAAAATTCCAAAAACAACAAACAGCGGTCCGAGTTTAAATACATCGACATTCAACTTTTCAAAAAGAGCAGACCATGGACCCGGCTTTTCCGGACCGATATATTTTCCATTGAGCATCACATAAATTCCATCGATCAACATAAAAGCACCATTGAGCAATGCTAAAACGGAGATGAAGATTTTCATGAATAAGAATGGCTTTTGTGAAATATACAAGACGAATTGGAAGAAGAAAAATAGTGAAAAAAAATAAAGAGACGAGAGGCGAGTGGCGAGAGGCGAGGCGTTCTTAGGTGCGAGTAAATTTTTTGGAAATGAAGATGATTCTGTTGTACATGAAGCTCCAGACATTGGCATTCTAGAATTGTGTGGTAACAGATACTTTTTTCCAGAGACAGCGTGAAGCGTGCAGCGTGCAGCGAGATTTGAGAAATAGAAAGAGAAAGAGAAAGAGAAAGAGGTACAGGTGCAATCCGTGTTATCGAATATTAAAAATATCCCCCTCCGTATACACCCCAAATTCCACATCCTTAAACTTCACGAGCCCGCCATTCGTGATCTTAAGATCCTTTGGTTTGGTTATAAATACAACCTGGCTTTCTCCCACTACTGTAACTTTTTTTCCCTGCACTAAAATTGCGGTTCCTTCGTCAATGCCGATGCAGTGGTAATTAGGATATTCAGCAATAGCGGTTAATAATCGATTGTAACGACTGCGTGCGATGAAATGCTGATCAATGATCACATTTTCAAGCAATCCCAATCCGGGCTCAACTTCCATATTATTATCCCAGATCTTTTTATACGTGGAGCTGTAAGTGGTGTCACGCAGCAATTCATTTCCGGTGATCATGTATTTGCTCATCACTGCTGCACCCGCACTTGTACCCGCTACCATCGCACCATTTTTATAGGCATGGTGAATAGCATCAAAGACCGGGGTGTTGTGAACTGCTTTCATAAACCTGCTTTGATCACCCCCCGTGATGTAAATCAGTTTTGCATTTCGCAATGAATCAAGCCATTCCTGATCATTAACCTTTTCACTTGTAAAATTCAAATTGGCAATGGTGTGACCTGTTAATTTATCGAGAGAAATTTTCGTGTAGTGATATGCTGTATCCGTTTCAGCGCTTGACATCGGCAGAACAACAATGTAATCCTTCGGTGAAAGATTTGCTGCCTTCAACATTGCTTTCATCATT
>CAZCKF010000111.1:7578-8358 GCA_964499155.1 uncultured Chitinophagaceae bacterium | reverse complement strand
GCCATGATTGATCTGCGCATTCCGGATCGATTCAGTGAAATCAATTTGCTCTAACTGATCTCCAAATTGAAAAGGTCTTGTTTCCGGATTGATCTCATCACCCATACCCGGTTTAAATGAATGATGATCACCCTGTTTTGTTTTTTTCAGCTTACCGAAAATTTCTTCCAGGCTTTTTTTGCGAATGCCCTGTTCCGTTTTTGGTGTTATAACAATTTTCCCTTCCTGTGATTCATCCGTGATAAATCCTTTCTCTCTCAATTCTTCAATGAAATCTCCAATGCCATATTCGTCATCGGTAAGGTCGTAATCCTTATCAAGCTGGTTCAGCCATTGCAAGGCCTCGCCCACATCACCACTTGTGTACGTCAGCAATTGCATGAACACATCGAGCAATTGCTCGAATTTGCTTTTACCCGAAGCTGGATCAAATTTTGTGAAGTGATATCCTTTCATAGCGGGGAGTTTTAATAGAACACGGATTTTTGGGATTAAGCTGGGATTGCACGGTTGGCTGGAGAAGCATAAAGGTATTAACAATTGCGATCCGCAACCGTGACATACAATTTAGTGAAAATGGACGGGTGGGATTTCCTATTAACGAAAAAATAAGACGGTTGGTAACAGATCTGTCTCGGTACATCATGATAATTTTTGATTTTTGGTTTTTGATTTTGGATTTGGTTTACAGGTTCAAACAGTTTTTTATGCGGTATCACCCAAAAAACATTTATCAAATTCTCATCAAATGAATCAGAATTTTTATTACAAAAAAAGCCA
>CAZCKF010000111.1:0-7568 GCA_964499155.1 uncultured Chitinophagaceae bacterium | reverse complement strand
GTTATGATACTGCTTCATTAACCGATGATCCTTTGCCCGTTGCCACTGAGCTTGTCGAATTGTTGCCAGTTGTACAATAAAGATTTCAATTTATCTCATATCACGAATCAATTTTCTTTGAACAGTATAATTCCCCACTATTGTCTTGGTGAATCTCTCCGTCCACTATCCGCCGGATTATTGATCACCGGAGTATTCTGCCCCTCGACAGGCTTTGTTCCGCTTTGAGGCGCATACCTTGATACGACTGATTCCAACACCTGCAACAATGCATTGTTAATTTCATTTTCAATTGTCAACGATTCAAACATCTCAGGTTTTTCGCCCTGCAGATACGAATAATATGCTTTTTGTTGATCCAGATCCCGTTTGAGTGCAGCACGGATTTTTTCTGCAAGCTGCATGTTGCCTGCTTTATACGCAGCTTCGAGGTAGATCATCGCACTTTGATTGTGTTGGTTAAACCTTCCAACCATTGCGTAAGGGAGGTTCGCCGGACTAATATTGGCTTCAAGATGATTCAATAATTTATTTGCCTCATCACGCTTATTTGCATCAGCAAGGTTTCCTGCAGCTTCAGCAAATGTTGAACGAATGGCATTCATTGCCCTGCGGTTCTCATCGTCATAATACATGCCGGGTAAATTCGCTCCACCAAACCTGAACTTATTGAACAGCGTGCTGAACATGCTGTCGGGGTGATTATCGCGGATGGCAGTGCTACCCAAACCAACCTGCCTGAATGCCATTTCGACGATCCAGTTTTGTTGCGGGAATTTTTGCTGAGCGGGTACAAGTCGATATGCCATTCCATCTTTTCTCAAATAATGACCGAAACCGAGTTCACCGTAAGGCGCAGTAAAATATATTGGACGCTGCCAGTTATTTGCCGCAATGATATTTAATATGATAAGCTCATTGCGCAACAATACATTCTTGTTTTGCGGAATTTCAAACTGAATAGCCTGCAGTAATGTATCTGATGGCGTGAGTACATTCCATTTTCTTACAGCAGCCGAATCAATTGTTAGTTTAAACCTTTTTACTGGAAATGTTTGCGGTCCAGTATTGCGTTGCGTTTCCGGATCTATCACGTCACGACCGAGTGCATTTTTCATTGCATCAAACAGATCGTAATACTGCGTTTGTGATCCCTGTGCCTGGAATCGCATGTATTCCCGATTATGACCCTCGATTTGTTCTGGTGTCCAGATCACATCAATCGGCGCGCTTTCATTCACTTTATATCGAAGTTGGTTTACATACCAGTCAATTCCCAACAAACTATTATTGACAATGCGAATATCAGGTCTCACATTTTCAACTTCCTGCGCATACCATAGAGGATACGTATCATTATCTCCAAAAGTGAAAAGAATTGCATTGGGTGCACAGCTTTCCAGATAATTGATCGCCACATCACGTGCAATTGTTTTGCGACCTCGATTGTGATCATCCCATTCCTGCATACCCATGATAACCGGAGCAATCATACCTATTGCAATCGATGCAATAACAGCGGTTCGGAAATTATTTCCATTGGAAGAAATGGCACGTACTGCATAATAGATCAGCGCAGTAACCGCTGCAAAAATCGCTGTAATTAAAATGGAAGCGATAAAGGCGGCAGACAACACACCATATGAAAGTGACATGAGTGAAATGAGAAATACCAATACCGAACCGATACCAAGAACAGAAAGGAATGTTTCCTTGGACCTCACATCACGAACGATTTGTACTATGGATGGAACAGCTAAACCAATCCACATAGCAAACGCGTAGAAAGAACCTACATAAGCATAGTCACGTTCACGTGGCTGATTACCCGGCTGATTTAAATAAAATACAATGGCTAACCCGGTTGAAAAGAAAAGCAGGAATAAAACGATCCAGTCTCTTTTACGTGCGAGAAAATGATAAATGCATCCGATCATTCCAAGAATAAATGGAATGAGAAATAATTTGTTGTTCGCTTTATTATTCTGAATGCTGTCGGGTAACATGCTCTGATCACCCAGCATTGTATTATCTATAAATGAATACCCAGTGATCCAGTTACCGTCCCTTTTATTCCCAAAACCCTGTATATCATTTTGCTTTCCGGAAAAATTCCACATGAAGTATCTCCAATACATGAGACCCATCTGGTAAGTGAAAAACCATCTCATGTTGTCACTGTACGTCGGGGCTTCATATTTTTCCTGGCCAGTCATTGGATTTGTTTCGCGACCAAGATTCAACCATTGCGCATAAAAATCTGCGTGTTGCTGGTCATTACTTGGATCCCAAACACGCGGAAACAATTGCATGTCTTCTTTATCATAAACTGGTTCCTGGTCACGGCCGATTGGAATGTATCGATCCTTTCCATTCTGTTTTCCTTTCACGTATTTCATCGAGCCCTTCTTCACATCCCAGTATCCATCACCATTTTCATCCACGTAATCAGCACTGAAATGCGGACCATATAAAAGTGGCTGCTCGCCGTACTGTTCACGACCGAGATAATATACAAGGCTCATCGGGTTGTCAACATTGTTCATGTCGATCGATGGATTGGCATTTGAACGCACCAGTGTGGTTACATAAGTAGAATAACCAATCATCATGAAGATGAAGCACCAGATGCCAAGCCTCAACATCGACGCACCTTTCCTGCGTGCGTATCGAAGTCCGTAAAAGACAAGCACACCAATCAATAAAAAGAAGAAAATAAATCCAGAGAAGAATGGAAGTCCAAAACCATTGACAAACTGAATATCGAACCAGCCAGCAATTTTCACGGAATATTTAATTACAGCAACCTGTATGATTCCGGTTAAAACAACACCAATTAAAAAAGCGTAGATCGATCCACGTCGCGTTGGTTTATAGCGACTGAAATAATAGATCATTACGATGGCTGGTATTGTCAACAAGTTCAAAAGGTGAACACCGATTGACAATCCCATCATGAAGAATATAAAAACGATCCAGCGGTCTGCGCGATTTTGTGTACCGACATCTGTCGCTGCTGCATCATTTGCTCTTTCCCATTTGGTCATTGCCCAGAAAACAAGTGCGGTAAAAAATGATGACAACGCATACACCTCACCTTCAACAGCACTGAACCAGAATGAATCACTGAAAGTATAAGCAAGTCCCCCCACAACACCAGCACCCATAACCACTGCAGTTTGCAATGAAGTAAGCGAATCACCTGAAACAACAAACATCTTGCGTGCAAAATGTGTGATGGTCCAGAACAAGAACAGGATGGAAAATGATGAAGCAAGAGCACTCATCAGGTTCACCGCATTTGCAGGATTGTCGCCGCCAAAAAACACAATGAATACACGACCCAGCAATACGAAAAGCGGAGCTCCGGGAGGATGCGGAAGTTGCAGCTTATATGCACTCGCAATAAACTCTCCCGTATCCCACAAACTCGACGTTGCCTCACGTGTTACTATATAAACTATGGATGCAATGGCAAAAACGATCCAGCCAGTGATGGTGTTGGTTTTGTTGAAGGTCATAGTAATTACCCGGTTGTTGGTGGGCTAACAGGTTGGTTTCAAGCCTTTGCCGGGATGCGCAAAAATAGGAGAAAAGCTATAAGCTATAAGCTTTAAGCGATAACAGTTTAAGGTGGGGATCAAGTAGAGAATTAGCTGAATTTTAGAGCGCTGCACGCTTCTCGCTGCACGCTGTCTCTCCTCAACTGGGGGATTGTTCGAATGGTTTATCCTGTATCTATTCTAGTTGTGTAAAGGAAAAAACGTTTAAAAAGTGTGGAAATCAACATTGCAGTTTATTTTATCGAGTTTAGGTTTGGACATGAAAAATTTTAAGCAATTGAGAATATGGCAGAAGGCTTATGAGATATCTACTGCTTGTTATCAACTTGTTAAAACATTTGATCCATTGGATAGGTATGGTTTGGGTAATCAAATTCTCAGGGCCAGTGTGTCTATTGCCTCCAATATTGCAGAAGGAAGTAGCCGCGACAGCCAAAAGGATTATTTACGATTTATGGGTATTTCGTTAGGGTCTTCATTTGAACTCGAAACTCAATTATTGATTGCTCACTCAAGTAATACAGGAGATCAACATATGGTGCAAAAAATTTTACCTGAAGTGATCAATGTTCAGAAAATGATCGTTGGATTTCAACAGTCATTAAAAGAATCACTCAGGGGTAATCAAAATTAATCCAGTGGATTTATAGGATTTTTTCCCGGGCTTAATTTATTTCCCAATGGATTTGACAAAGACCAGGCAGAAGCTTTTTCAGAAAATTTCGATTTGGTAATTGACCAGGTTTCTTTAAAAAATTCAGAATATCGGTAATGGTCCAAATCTTTTTCGTTTTCCCAAATACTGTATGTGAAAAAAACATTTCGATTGTTTATCTCCTGCCACAATTCAACATGATGACATCCGGGAAATGATAAAATAGTTTGCTTCCGTGCAATGAATATTTCAATGAAGGAATCGATCTGGTCATTTCTAAAAGTCATTTTTACAAGACGGGTGATCATTAAGATATCCAGAATTTGAGTTAATCAGATCTATTTAAATATATATGTCGAATCAATCAAAATTGCTGTTCTTTCCAGGTGCAGCGTGAAGCGTGAAGCTTGCAACGAACAAATTTCAGCAATTAACTATTCAAAGTGTATTCTCACCGTTTGATAAAATATCTGCCTCTGCATCATCTGATCTCCCTGCACATTCTTTTCATTATACCCTTTTAATCCGAACAAGCCGGCTGCGTTTCCTTTGTTGATTGCGATCTCGAGATAGCCGGCACTGTTAAAGATGGCGAGCTTTTCACCTTCATGAACATCAGCATAGGATTCTGAAATGTGGTCGATAACCTCGTCTCTTTTAAAAACAATGCGAAAACTGCGGCCGCGTCTTTGTTCTTCAAATTGTTCGCGTGTGATGTTGACAATTACATTTTCGAAATTGTCAATAAAAATGATTTGCCCTTCGATCCAGTTATCGCTTAGGAGGGGCTTGAGCGGATTTTTTTCATTGATGACGATATCCGGGTCACCGAGATCAATAATTGAATCACCATTTACAACGCGATCAATCGTTTTTCCAAAAACTTCAGTGCAGTATAAAGTATTTCGAATGGCCGCTTTATCAACCGGAATGCCAATCACCATTTCAGGTTTTTCTTCCAGGACCATCGTGAGCAATCCATTATTTGCACACAGGATATACTGGTTTTTGTGAAATGCAAGCAACAGGTGGTCAGGCTTGCGTTCAAAAAGATTCACCATTATAATATGGTATGTAAAATCGGGGAAATGCCTGATCGAACTCCGACATACATAGGCTGCCTGCGGATAATTGAAAGGTGAAATGTTGTGGGAAATGTCGACAATAGAAAACTGGGGATTGACCTTCAGTAATTGTGCTTTCACTGCCCCCACCAAATAATCTTTGGAACCGATGTCTGATGTCAATGTGAGTAAGGGCATTGCTACTAAGATAATATTGGTCGAGGCTTCAAGCTTCAGGCCTCAGGCTTCAAGCTTTTCTATCCTGAATAATTGGAAAATTTTTTGCAATCTTCGGTTTTATAAACGACTCACAATTTTCAGTGGCGTATGAGTGTAATCTTGTATTAATCAGAGTTATTTTTTGAAAATAATCCGGAATCTTCAATTTCTTTTCGATACAATCAACAACTCACAATACACAACCAGCTATCCGTGTAATCCGTCCTAATCCGTGTAATTCTATTTCATTTCACAAGTTTACCATCCTTAAAAAAGAACCCCTTCACAAATTTATCCGCCAGCTTCGGGAAAAATTTATTCATGAACACAGTTCGCTTACCATTAAATGTAAGCACCAGTGTACGTTTTTTTTCTTCAATGGCATCAAGGATAAAACGTGCACATTCATCTGCCGGCATCATCTTGCTTTCATCCATCCAGCTTTCACCCTGAGGTGCTCCTTTTTCATTTAGTGCCACATTCCGAATATTTGAAGTTGTAAAACCAGGACAAACCCACATCACATGCACGCCATCGTCCATTAATTCAGTCCGTATTGCTTCGAGCCATCCCTGCAGCGCAAATTTTGATGCAGAATAACCACTCCTTCCTGGCAATCCACGATAACCTGCAATTGAAGAAACACCAACAATAATTCCTTTTCTTTCCATTAGCGTGGGGAGCGCAAATTTTGTGCAGTATACTGTTCCGAAATAATTTATATCCATCACTCTTCTAAGCACATCCACTTCCGTATCCTTTATCAGGCCATGCATTGAAATTCCTGCATTGTTGATCAGTATATCAATGCCACCAAAAGCATCAACTGTCGTTTTGATGAAATGCCGGCAATCATTTTCACTGGCAACATCTGCTACAACAGTATTCAATGGATAGGATGGAAATTCAGTTTGTAAAGCATATAATTTATCATGGTGCCGTCCGCAGGTGGAAACTGACGCTCCTTTTGATAGCAGGTCATGAACCAGGGCTTTGCCGATTCCATCCGAGCCACCGGTGATCGCTACCACTTTATTTTTGAAAAAATCTGCCATGCAATCGTGTTATTAGAGGGCAAGATAATTCATTGTGGAGAAGAGACGGTGGGGAGTAGTGAGTGGTGAGTTGTGAGTAGTGAGTGGGCAGTTGCACCGACTGCGTGTCACAATCAGATTTTCTTATTCGAATTACTTGACAACAATGAATTGCAAACTTTACATGCAAAAAATTAAAATTCAAATTATTTGAGTCTTCTCTGTCGATTGCCCACTGCCGACTACCAACTGCCCACTCACCACTGCCAACTGCCCATTGCCCACAAACATTTAAATTACGTCCATGAGATTTCTTCCCATATTAATCCTCACCATTGCATTTGCTTGTAAGAAATCCGATAAGCATTCCAAAATATAAATGGGATTTGGAAATAGGCGTGGGTCTATACTTAAAACTTAAAACTTTACACTTTCCTGGACCTTGGTTCCTTTTGTGCTTGGAACTTACCGATTAATTTTACTTTGAATTCCAGTAAATTATTAAAAAAAAATCCCCCATTTGATGGAGGAATTTTCTCTTTCGAGGTCGTGATCCCGCTGGGACTCGAACCCAGGGCCCTAACATTAAAAGTGTTATGCTCTACCAACTGAGCTACGAGATCTCTTGCCGCCGAAGCTTTAGCGAAGGTGCCACCGCTGGTGCGGACCCGTTCTTCAAAACGGAGTGCAAATTTAAGGATGACGCTTTATCGTTCCAAAACATTCTCCTTTAAGCGTTAATCACTTCAGAAACACACAAAATTTCCTGATTTTGAACCCACAATTTTCAGTAAAGCTTGTTTTTGGTTACACGAATAGTTAGAGAAACATCGTTGAAATTAATCAGCGGTTAGTTAATATTCTTAAATTATCCATTAAATGTGCAAAGCATCAAACCATATCAAACTTTGCTCCTGCTCAAAAAAAACTCTTCTTCCAAACAACTGGTCCCTGCACCGCTACGTGGGAGATAAAGAAGTATTCATGATGGGCGAACTCATTCCCTGGTACAATTGGCCGAACCATGAAACAG
>CAZCKF010000110.1:0-8393 GCA_964499155.1 uncultured Chitinophagaceae bacterium | reverse complement strand
CTCTAAGGGAATAAAATATGAAAGAGCTGCATAAACAATTCCTCCCCAAAACCACAATCTTCCTGCAAGGTGATGTGTTTTTCTCCATATAATTTCATTGTTCATTGTCCATGAAACGCGGAATCCAGCAACTGAGTTCGTTTTTATATTATACATGTAATTACCAAAAAATGAAAATGAAAGTGCTATTACTGGAAACAACATTTCGAACAGGAAATCAGGTTTCGCATGCACGCTTGCAAGAATTATAAAATTCAAAACCGTCATCAGAATAAGGACAACCCATGAGATGCCGGTTAGCATCGATTTGTTTACAGGCTGCTTTTTATTGACATAATTTGAAGTGAAAAGTAAATAAAGTGCAACTGAAAAAACCGCCAACAACAAAGACAGGTAGATCAATTCCTTTTTATTTCCTATCCGGTCCACTTCCATTTCAATGTTATAATGTAATGCAACTTCTGCAGGAATAGAATTCCATACAAGGGCCAGGTAAAGAAGTGGTAAAAGGGCAACCACTATGGCGAGCAGGGTGCTATAAAATTTCTTTTTCATAATAATCATTTTTTAGTCTTGAATTGCATGAACCATTTTACTATTTCATCCACAACTGTTGTATTCAATGAATAATAAATAAACTGTCCCTCCTTCACTGACTCCACAAGACCGGCCTGCTTCAGCAAATCAAGATGATGTGAAATGCTTGGTTTTGAAATGTTGAACTGGTCAGCTATTTCGCCTGCAGTCAGATCTTTTTGTCGCAACAATTCCAGTATCTCCCTTCTCGTCTGGTCATTGAGCGCCTTAAAAAGTATATTCACTATTTAGACATTTATATATTTAGACAAATGTCTAATTATTTTCTGGAAATGTCAAATTTTTATTGATATTTTTTTCTAAACGCTTGGTGAAAGGTGAATATTGAAAAAGTGAGCTTTAATCCGAAGTGGTTTTCAGTTTGAGGAATAACTATAATTTAATAAGCCCATCGAATACAAACAACACCAGTTGAATAGTGTATTTCCGAATGAAGAAAAATCAAAAATCAAAAACCAAAAATCAAAAATTGTTCTCTACTCCGGGGTTATCTTTAACTCATGTCGCTGAACAGGGAAAAACTTCTTCAAAAATTTAATGAAGAATACAACAGGCTGAATGAAGAACAACGCAGGGCTGTGGATCATATTGAAGGACCTGTAATGGTGATTGCCGGGCCAGGTACAGGAAAAACACAGATACTTAGTGCACGCGTTGGAAAGATCCTTCTGGAGACAGATGTATTTCCGGAAAATATCTTATGTCTCACTTACACAGATGCGGGTGTTATTGCTATGCGCAAGCGACTGCAAAATTTTATTGGTCCTGATGCATACAAGGTTAACATCTACACTTTTCACGCTTTTTGTAATGATGTGATACAGGAAAATTTATCACTGTTTGAGAAAACTTCTTTAGACCCGATTTCTGACCTGGAGGAAATTGAACTTTTCCAGAAACTTATCGACCAGTTTCCACAAAATCATCCACTGAAAAGATATCGTGGTGATGTTTATTATGAAATTCACAAACTCCGTGAATTGTTCAGCACCATGAAACGAGAGGGCTGGACGCCTGAGTTCATCACACAACGAATTGATGATTATATAAAAGGCTTTCCCAACAGGCAAGAGTTTTATGCAAAAAAAGCATGGGGAAAATATAAAAAAGGAGACTACCGAGATGATTGGGCACAAGAAGCAAAAGAGGAAACGGAAAAATTGCGTGCTGCAGTGAATGAGTTTTCCAAATTCCAGCAAATGATGCGCGACGCAAACCGTTACAATTTTGATGATATGATCAATTGGGTGATCAGGGCATTTAATGAAAACAAAAACTTACTGTTAAGATACCAGGAACAATTCCAATACATTCTTGTAGATGAATACCAGGATACCAGCGGTACTCAAAATGCACTTGTTGAATTACTGATCTCCTATTGGGACAAACCAAACGTATTTGTCGTGGGCGACGACGACCAGAGCATTTTTCGATTCCAGGGAGCGAACATTGAAAATATGGAATCGTTTGCCAATACTTATAAAGACGTTTTATTAAAAGTGGTTTTGAAAAACAATTATCGATCCACACAGCCGATACTGGACATCTCAACTGCACTGATTGGCCGCAATAAGGAAAGACTAATCAACAAAATGGAGGGGCTTGAGAAAAAACTGATTTCCTCAAAAGATGCTTTTAAAAATATCACTCATTTGCCAGTGGTGAAAGTTTACGAAACGCACCGTGACGAAATGATTGACATTACTTACAATGTTGAAAAACTGATTAATGAAGGCATTCCACCTGGACGTATTGCCATTATTTATAAAGAAAATAAATATGGCGACGATCTTGCACAATATTTTAAGCTTAAGAAAATTCCGGTTTTTTCAAAACGCAGTTTAAATCTTTTAAAAATTCCTCTTGCTGAAAAACTTGTCACATTTTTAAAATTCCTGGAAGCAGAACATGATATTCCTTATGGCGGGGACGAGATGCTTTTCGAAATCCTGCATTTTGACTGGTTTGGGATTCCGGCAATTGAAATTGCCAAACTTTCCGTAGAAGTGGCAGAGTTGCAATTCACAGATCACAAAACTTCGCTACGTAGAAGACTTCATGAAAAGGCAACAAATCCTCCGCGCGATCTCTTTTCCCAGGGACTTAATCCAGCAATGGTCAAGGCATCGCGTACAATTGAATCTTTAATCAGCGCTGTTCCGAATTATACACTTCAAAATCTTTTTGAAAAAATAATTCGTGAAGCCGGAGTACTGCAATCAATCATGCAGAGCGATGATCGTATTTGGCAGTTACAGGTCTTAACAGGTTTGTTTGATTTCCTCAAAGAAGAAACCCGGCGTAAACCTGATATGAAATTGAATGACCTGATTCACCTCTTTTCATTAATGCAAAAGGAAAAATTGGTATTGCCACTGATCCAGATAAGTGGAAATGAACGCGGCGTTAATTTATTAACAGCACATGGCGCCAAAGGGCTTGAATTTGAATATGTGTTTTTTTGTGGTTGCAATAAGGGTCTTTGGGAAGGAAAAAAATTACCAAACAAAAATTATAAAATCCCGGATACGCTTTTTTCATCTGCACCTGTTACAAGTAAGGAAGAAGAACTCAGGCGATTATTTTATGTTGCACTAACACGGGCAGAGCAGTATTTGTTTATTTCATACACATGTTTCAAAAACGACGGGAAAGAATGGGAACCCAGCATGTACCTCGCTGAAATTCGCGACCAGGTGGAATTGCCTTTGGAGCATGTAAAAATTCCCGAAGAATTGCAGGCACAATTTCAAACACTTCAATTTGAAAAATACGCACAACCTGAAATAGAAAAAGCAGAAGAAGAATTCATTTCACGCCTTCTTGATAAATTTGTGATGAATGTTACTGCGCTAAGTAATTACCTGAATTGCCCACTAGAATTTTATTTCCGCAATCTTGTTCGGATACCCTCGCCACGAAATGAAGCAACTGAATTTGGTTCTTCAATTCATTACGCACTTGAACAGCTTTTCAAAAAAATGCTGGACAAGGAACCGAAAGTTTTTCCACCATTAGAAGAATTCCTGAAAGATTTTGATTGGTTCATGCACCGGCATCGTGAAAGTTTTACTGAAGAGCAATTCAAACGTCGTTTGGAATATGGGCATAAAGTGCTGACTGAATATTATAATCAATACATCAACACCTGGAACAAGATTGTTGTAATAGAGAGGACTATCCGCAATGTTGTGGTAGCCGGCGTACCATTAAAAGGAAAACTTGATAAGCTGGAATTTAACGGGAAAGATGTAAATGTTGTTGATTATAAAACAGGAGACCCTGATAAAGGAATTGGTAAATTGAAAGGACCCAGTGATAAAAATCCAAATGGCGGTGACTACTGGAGGCAGGCTGTGTTTTATAAATTACTTGTTGATCACCACGAGGCGCGTGGATGGAAAGCGGTGAGTACTGAATTTGATTTTATTGAACCAGACAAAAAAAAGGAATACAAAAAAAAGAAAGTCATAATCACACCAGAGGATATGGAAGAGGTAACAAAACAGATTGTTACTGTCTGGCAACGAATCCAGGAACGTGATTTTTATACTGGCTGCGGTAAAGAAGATTGCCATTGGTGCAGGTTTGTAAAGACAAATAACCTGGCGGTGGCGATGCATGAGATAGGAGCACCCGAAGATGAGGAAGATTCTTAGGACTAATATTAAAAAGTTTCTGGTTTCTGATTTCTCGTTTTCCCGCGTAAATCTTCATTTCTCTTTTATTTAGCATTCTTGCGAAGTTTGGATATTGGGCATTGGAGTTCTGGTACTCGAGGCTTAGGCCTGGTCTCGCAGCTCCTCGGAGCTCACAGCTCGCAGCTAATAGCTTTATATGTTTCTTCACACTCCACAAAACCAGAAAGTCGATATTTGCCCAGCGCATGAAACCAATTATACTCTTTTCCATAGCTCTGATATCGCTTGCCTTTTTTTTAGTTGGTTCAGGTTGTGCAAACCCCATTCCGCCATCGGGTGGACCAAGGGATACAATTCCTCCAGTATTGTTATCCATCAGCCCGGGAGATTCCTCTACGCTTTTTCAGGAAAAAGCGATCACACTCACATTCGATGAATTTGTTGAAATACAAAATCCATCTGAGATAATGGTCTCGCCCTCTCCCGCTTCACCACCGGAGATCAACAGAAGATTGAGAACGGTAACCATCAGGCTTCGTGATTCACTTGAACAAAACACAACCTATACCATTGATTTTGGTAATGCGATCCGGGACATCAATGAAGGGAATCCGCTGCAGAATTTCACGTATATATTTTCAACAGGCCCTTTTATAGATTCACTGACTTTTCGTGGAAGAGTGTTGCTTGCCGAAACCGGTAAGACGGATACAAATATGATTGTAATGCTGCATCGCAACCTGAACGATTCAGCCGTGGTGAATGACAGGCCCCGCTATGTAACAAAACTGGATGGTAAGGGAAGTTTTTTATTCAGGAATTTACCGCAGGGAACATTTGCAGTTTATGCTCTGCGCGATGAAGGAGGTAGTCGCAGGTATATGAACACAACACAATTATTTGCATTTGCTGATTCACCTGTTGTAATCGGTCCAGCAACACGACCAATTACTTTGTATGCTTACAGCGATCCAAATCGAACTTCAAATTTACCTGGAAGAAATGCTCCACGTTCATCAAATGATCGCCGCCTAAGATTTACAACCAACATTCAAAACAATCAACAGGATCTGATGGATCGTCTTGTTGTAAATTTTGAAGCACCTTTGAAAATGCTGGATACAACACGCATTCGTCTGGCAATGGATTCAACATACACACCGGCAAATTTTACTATTCAGCGTGATACCAGCAACCGTAGCTTTTCAATCAATACACAGTGGAAAGAAAACACAACCTATCATCTCATTTTAGATAAGGATTTTGCGGAAGATTCAACTGGTAGACGTTTGCTTCGAAGCGATACAGTTGTTTTTCTTACCCGCAGACTTGCTGATTATGGCAGTGTAAGAATAAGGTTCAGAAATGTTGATTTTACTTTACATCCTGTTCTCCAATTTGTTCAACAGGACCAGGTTGTCAGAAGCCTCCCACTCAATCTTCCGGAAATTTTTATTCCACAGTCACTCCCGGGTGAATTCGAATTGCGCATTCTCTACGATCGCAACAACAATGGAAAATGGGATCCCGGAGAATTTTTTAATGTACATCGCCAACCCGAAATCGTTAGACCGATTGAGCGCCGGATCAGCGTGAAGCCAGCGTGGGAGAATGAGTTTGAAATTGTGCTTTGATTTTTCACGCAAAGACGCAAAGATAGCAAAGACGCAAAAGGTTTATATCATGGGTAAAGAGCAAGTGATTTTAACCCCTTGCGCTATGAAAAAAATGAAAATTGTATCTTTTTAACTGACCTTTACACCATGCAATTTTCCTCCTCACTCCTCGAATCTGCTGTAAACGAATTTGCCCGCCTCCCCGGCATTGGCAAGAAGACAGCATTGAGGCTGGTGCTTCATCTTTTGAAGCAGCCGCAGGAAGATTCGGCGCATTTCAGTGAAGTGATTGCAAGAATGAGGTCTGAAATAAAATTCTGTCAGCGTTGTTTTAATGTGGCAGATGCAGACATCTGTTCAATTTGTGCAAACAGCATGCGCAAACAGGAGATTATTTGCGTGGTTGAAAATATTCGGGACGTGATTGCTATTGAAAGCACGCAGCAATTCAGCGGTACATACCATGTTCTTGGTGGCATCATTTCACCACTGGATGGTATCGGACCTGACCAGTTAAATATCAATTCACTTGTTGCCAGAGTGCAGAAGGAAGAAACGACTGAAATCATATTCGCGCTCAATCCAACCATCCAGGGTGATACAACGATCTATTACATTCAGAAAAAACTTCAGGGTGTTGCCGTGCGGATCACGACCATTGCAAGAGGCATTGCATTTGGAGGCGAGCTTGAATATGCAGATGAAATGACCCTGGCCAGGAGCCTTCAAAACAGGTTACCGGTTGAGAATTACGTTTCAAACAGGTGATCCCCCTACTTTCTTTACCCACAAACCCCTTTGGGGTTTTGACCCCCATAAATTACCTTTGTGGCGCCGCAGGCGGATTTGTTTATTGTTCGGCCTGCGCAACCTGAAAAGGGTTTGCAAACGGAACTAATAATCGCCACGAAACTTCACTTTGTTTCCCAACGTTTAATTGTTCTGTGCATTGCAATCATGTTCGCATGCGGCAGCTAAATTTTTAAAGAATGAAAAATATTCGTGACATCCTGCAAAAAAGGATCATGATCATCGATGGTGCTATGGGGACGATGATCCAGCGATACAAGCTTGCTGAGGCAGATTATCGGGGGGAACGATTTAAGGTATATCCCTCGGACCTTAAGGGCAACAATGATTTGTTGTGCATTACTCAACCTCAAATTGTCAAAGCAATTCATCTTGAATACCTGAATGCAGGTGCGGATATAATTGAAACAAATACATTCAATGCACAGAAAGTTTCTTTGGCAGATTATCAAATGGAATCGCTTGCATTCGAATTAAACGAACGTGCTGCTGCAATTGCAAAAGAAGCCATTGCAGAATATAAAGCTGCCGGTGGAGAAAACGCCGATGAAAAATTTGTTGCAGGTGCCATTGGTCCATTAAACAAAACCTTATCCCTATCACCTGATGTAAATAATCCTGGTTATCGTGCGCTTTCTTTTGATGATGCCGTTGCTGCGTATTTTGAACAGGTACAGGGACTGATTGCAGGTGGTGTGGATTTGCTTTTAATTGAAACAATTTTCGATACGCTTAATGCAAAGGCCGCAATCTTTGCCATCAGGAAATATTTCAGGGAAAATAAAATTGAGTTACCGGTAATGATTTCCGGTACAATCACTGATGCTTCAGGCAGAACATTAAGCGGTCAAACCCTTGAAGCGTTTTATACATCCATTGCACATGCAAAACCTTTAAGTGTCGGCTTGAACTGTGCGCTCGGTGCAAAGGAAATGCGTCCGCATATTGAAGAATTATCTCAAATCGCCTCTTGTTATACATCAGCTTATCCCAATGCAGGGCTACCCAATGCAATGGGTGAGTACGATGAACATCCTGCTGACACTGCTCACTTCCTTGAAGAATGGGCAAAAGAAGGATTTGTAAATATAGTAGGCGGTTGTTGTGGTACCACGCCCGAACACATCAAACACATTGCATCACACGTGAAAAAAATTTCACCCCGACAATTACCCGTTGTGGAAGAATCATTAGTATAAATTATGGCTGACGTTGTACATATCAAACCCTTTCTCAGGTTGGCTGGTCTTGAACCGCTTGTAGTAAGGCCCGAAACGAATTTTGTGAATGTTGGTGAAAGAACCAATGTAACTGGTTCGAAAAAATTTGCACGGCTTGTTCGCGAAAATAAATACGAAGAAGCATTAAGCGTTGCGAGGCAACAGGTGGAAAGTGGCGCGCAGATCCTAGATGTAAATATGGATGATGCCATGCTCGATGGCGTTAATGCCATGACCACCTATTTGAATTTATTGCAGAGTGAACCAGATATTGCAAAGATCCCACTCATGATCGACAGCTCGAAGTTTGAGATCATTGAAGCAGGATTGAAATGCGTGCAGGGTAAATGCATCGTGAATTCAATATCGATGAAGGAGGGTGAGGAGAAATTCATTGACCAGGCATTTATATGTCAATCATATGGTGCGGCAGTTGTAGTCATGGCCATTGATGAAGCTGGCCAGGCCGATACACTTCAAAGACGTGTTGACATGTGCCAGCGCGCTTA
>CAZCKF010000109.1:7282-8514 GCA_964499155.1 uncultured Chitinophagaceae bacterium | reverse complement strand
ATGCAGCCAGATTGCATGCAGCGGAACAATTTTTACAACAGCCAGGAACAAACTTTTCAATTACATCACGTGGAGATGTGGTGCAGGTTATAAAAATTCCTGTTGTTGTTCATGTCTTGTATCATTTCCCTGAAGAGAACATCAGTGATGATCGCATCAAAAAGCAGATCGATGCATTAAACCGTGATTTCAGAAAAAGAAATGCAGATACTTCTAAAATCCCTGCTGCATTTAAATCACTTGCAGCAGACATTGAAATAGAATTTGAATTAGCCAGGGTTGATCCAACTGGTCGTGCAACTACAGGCATAATTCACAAATACACGCCGATCCTGGATTGGGACCTTAGCGATGCTATTAAATCATCTGCACAAATGGGTGATGATCCCTGGGATGCAGGCAGCTATTTGAATATTTGGATTGGTAATCTTTTCAGGCTTCAAGGTTATTCAAGTATGCCCGGTGCAGATCCATCTGTCGATGGAATTGTATTGTCCTATACAGGCGTTGGAAAAGGAAATTCAAGAACAGCGGTTCATGAAGTGGGTCATTGGCTGGGATTGCGTCACCTGTGGGGCGATGAAGAATGCGGTGATGATTTTGTTCACGATACTCCCAAACAAAGAGGTTTCACATCAGGATGCCCAACCGGTGTTCGCATAAGCTGCAATAATGCTCCAACTGGTGATATGTACATGAACTATATGGATTTCACATCAGGAGATTGCACCTATTTATTTACAACTGGTCAGAAACAAAGAATGCGTTCTAACTTTTCATTGGGTGGACCCAGGCATTCGTTGTTGTTAAGCAAGGGACTTGGTACTCCATTAATTGACGAAATTCCATTACAACAGAATCCTCCAAAATGGCTTCACGTTAAAGCATACCCGAATCCTGCTGTTTCTTCCATCACGATCAATTTTGAATATGATGCTCGCTGGATCGGAAAGGAATTACAGATCGTCAATTCAAGCGGTGTGATCGTACTTACGCAAAAAGTTACTTCAGCAGTTCAAAGGATTGATGTAAGCAGGTTGAATCCAGGAATTTATTTCATCTCGGGAGAAAGAGACGGAGACCGGGTGCGGGAGAAGTTTGTTAAGTATTAAAATTTCAAGATTTCTAGATTTCTAGATTTCAAGATTGTCTTCGTAGGAGGCAATCAGTAAATTATTTGCATTCAACTTACGAAGCATTTTGGACCCTGGACCTTGTATCCTGGACCTTGC
>CAZCKF010000109.1:0-7182 GCA_964499155.1 uncultured Chitinophagaceae bacterium | reverse complement strand
TTGCATTCAACTTACGAAGCATTTTGGACCCTGGACCTTGTATCCTGGACCTTGCCTCAGCTGTTATTTGGCAAACACTTTCTTCAATATATCACTCGTCCTTGCCAAAGGATCTTTCCTGATCTTAGCTTCTTCGATGGCAAGTTGTAAGAAAATTCCAGCGAGAGCTTTTTCAGTAACGTAAGCCGCCAGATCTGGATTGATCTTTTCGCCCAAACTGATCTTGTTGTATGAGGTGATTACAGCATTCCAGTGTTTTGTTGCATTTACTTTTTCAAGAGAAGCTTCAATTACAGGGCGGAATGCCTTTGTTAATTCTGTAGTTGTTTTATTTCTTAAGTAGGATGTGGCAGCAGAATCATTGCCTCGTAAAATGCCAAGTGCATCCTGGAATGACATTCCTTTAATAGCAGAACCAAATATTGGTGCTGCTTTGATGGCTGCATCTTCTGCTGCACGATTCATGGAAAGAATTGCATTGTCAACCAACTTTCCCATTCCCGCTGAACGCAATGTTTTCTCAACTTTTTTTGCTGATTCAGGCATCAGAACTTTGATTGCCTGGTCCTTGAAAAATCCATCGACTGCTGAAACTCTTTTTGTACCTATCTCACTTCCTTTATTCAAAGCTTCTTTTAACCCGGCAATGATTTCATCGTTTGTTAATGATGAACCAGTTTTACCAGGTAAAGAAGAAAGTACTTTTCCAATCCCTGATTTTTTTTCAGTGGTTGTCTTTGTAGTATCTGTATTTTTTTTCTTGACAAGGTCCTTGAGAGATTGTGCATCAACGGATGAACAAAGGACGATAGCGGCGAGTAAAAACAGCGTTTTCATAGACGAGATTTAAGCTAAAATAATATTGGATTCCTTAATAACAGGTTAAGATAATTAAAGCGCCACACCAATGCTAATTCCTGCACGAATTCCAGGCAAAGCCCCTTTAAAATCAGCCCTTACGGTACGATTTGGCTTATCTACCACCACATCAACCTTGTTCCGAACAAAGGGGAAATCGTCCAGGAAGTCACGAATATCCTGTTCTGCCTCTGCAGCCTGCAGGGTATTCCACTGATCGGAATTACTGATATCAACTGCTTTGAAACGATTGCTGGCTGCATTGATCTCAGGTCCAAAAAAGAAAAAATCAATCACCCAGTTTTTAGCAACGATCCATTGTGCACCCAGTTGAAGTCCCACTCCGGCAGCATTGTATTCATTGGTAAAACTCATTTCTATATTGTCTCCATCCAACATTCCTCTTCCAATGCCATCGGTGGTATGATGTACATATTTAAAAAAAGGTTCGAGATAAAACCCGCGCAGTTTTTTCTTAGATAGATAATTTCTGTAACCAGCCATGAAAGAGAGCGACTTCATTTTTAAGTCAGCATCATTCTCATCATAAATAGCAATGTATTTTTTACCAACCGGCAACGCAATTTTCGCAGTCAGTGAGGAATGATCACCGAAACTGTATTCCCCTTGAAGCGCAATGTTTCCGAAAACAAGCCCCGTAGGCGCCCACTTTAGTGAGATTTGTTTTTCTTGTGCATAAGTGTTTAACACTAAGCACAACAGCAGGGCGGCTACGGAACTTCTTTTCATCGGAGATATAACGGGAAAGACATGGAAATAGTCTGTAAAGAGTCTTGATCTTAATCAGAAGAATTGTAGCCTTTATGGAAATGTGAAAAGTGAAAGGTGAAAAGTGAACTTAAACTAGCAGCATGCTGATGGAATAGCGGAATTAATTTTGATGGCTGTTTAAAAGCTAACAACCTCCCACATTTCGATTAACTTTTGAACTAATATTCACCTTTCACCATTCACTATTCACAACCACCATCATCAGTCAACTTATTTGAAAGGACTTTTCGAATTAATGTTCACTTTTCACCTTTCACTATTCCCAACGATCATCAACAGTCAACTTATTTGAAAGGACTTTTCGAATTAATGTTCACTTTTCACCTTTCACTATTCCCAACGATCATCAACAGTCAACTTATTTGAAAAAACGTTTCGAATTTAAGTTCACTTTTCACCTTTCACTATTCACTCCAATTTAATCCGCTCCCAAATTTCAAAGATGTATCGCCTCGCCATACGCCACTTCAATCGCCTCTTTAATATTCTCACTGATTGTTGGATGTGGATGTATGCTGTTTAATACTTCATGATGCGTGGTTTCCAGTTTGCGTGCCACAACGGTTTCTGCAATCATTTCAGTTACGTTGTAACCTATCATATGCGTGCCGAGCCATTCTCCGTATTTCGCATCGAAGATCACTTTTACAAAGCCTTCATTTTTTCCCGCTGCAGTTGCTTTACCCGCTGCACTTAATGGAAATTTTCCCACTTTCACTTCGTAACCTGCATCCCGCGCCTGTTTTTCTGTAAAGCCAACGGATGCAATTTCAGGATAACAATAAGTACAACCTGGTACGTTGTTGTAATCAAGTGGTTCGGGAGCATGATTGAATTTCTTTTCCATGAATGCAATGTTTTCTACACAAATAACTGCTTCCTTGGATGCAACATGCGCGAGTGCCTGCCCGGGCACACAATCCCCAATGCCATAAATACCCGGAACATTTGTCTGGTAAAATTTATCAACCAGGATTTTTCCTTTGTCAGTTTTTACTCCGGCTTGTTCAAGACCAATTCCTTCTATATTGGAAGCAACACCAATTGCACTCAGGAGAATATCTGCTTCAATAACCTGTTCGCCTGATTGTGTTTTCACAGTTGCTTTTACACCATTTCCACCAGTATCCACCTTCGTTACTTCAGCAGAAGTCATGATAGTGATTCCCTGCTTTTTAAAATTCTTTTCGAGTTCTTTTGAAACTTCTTCATCTTCTACAGGAACAATCCTCGGCATGAATTCAACTATTGTCACTTTCGTTCCCATGCTGTTGTAGAAATATCCGAATTCAACTCCGATCGCACCACTACCAACTACGATCATTGATTTTGGTTGTGATGGCAGGTTCATTGCTTCGCGATAGCCAACAATTTTTTTACCATCCTGTTTGAGTGCAGGAAGTTCACGGCTTCTTCCTCCTGTAGCAATGATGATATGCTTTGCTTCAACGACCTGTTTGTTGTTGTCTCCACCAGTTACTTCCACTTTTCCTTTTGCGATTACTTTTCCAAAACCCATTACCACATCGATCTTGTTCTTTTTCATCAGGAATTGAACGCCCTTGCTCATTTTATCTGCAACACCTCGACTGCGTTTGATAACTGCTTCGAATTGTGGTTGCCCGGTTGCATCGATTCCATAATCTTTCGCATGCTTGATATTTTCATAAACTTCGGCGCTTTTCAAAAGGGCTTTGGTGGGAATACAGCCCCAGTTAAGGCAGATACCTCCCAGGCTTTCTTTTTCAATAACTGCGGTTTTAAATCCTAATTGCGAAGCGCGGATGGCAGCAACATAACCGCCGGGACCGCTACCGATTACAACAACATCGTATGCCATAAAATAACTTGGATTGCGTATTAATTTAAGGCTGCGAAGCTAAACCAAATGGGCGAAAGAGGTCTTTGCCCATGCCAATTCCAATTATCCTGAATTGTCATATAGAATGCTTCGGCAAGAAAATTGGGGTGATAACTGAATGGAAACTTATAAACCGATCAGTTGTGACTTCCACGATGAATTGGAAGCAATATCAGTACAGAATAAAAGTGTTGAAGTAGTCTTTAAAGATGAGCGCGGTGGTCGCCAGGTACTTGAAGGCCGGATAACCGATCTCTATACCCGTGAACATGAAGAATTCATGATCATTGATGGAAGTACGGAGATCAGGCTTGACCAATTGGTAATGGTGGACGGAAAGCCCTTAAAGCAGGATTGTTAGATGTTGTTTCTCATTCACCAGGGCCTCTGTTAAAAAGTGGTCAATCTGAGAGAAAAAACTCTGCATTGACACCTTCAATCCAAACTTTTATCCATACTTTTGCCGTCCCAAATTTTGGGGAATAAACACGAATTGTCATGGCAAGAGTATGTCAGGTAACAGGGAAGGTTCCGGTGGGTGGTCATAAAGTATCCCACTCAAACATCAAGACCAAGCGTCGTTTCCTGCCAAACCTGAAAACCAAGCGTTTTTTCCTTGCTGAGGAAAACAAATGGATTACGCTGAAAGTTTCTACTGAAGGCATCCGTACCATTAATAAGAATGGCCTTTACAAAGTGGTAAAGGAAATGAGAGAAAACGGTCAACACATTTAATATTTAAAGAAAATGGCAAAGAAAGGAAATCGCGTACAGGTTATTCTTGAATGTACTGAGCACAAGCACAGTGGTCAGCCTGGTACCAGCCGGTATATTACCAATAAGAATAAGAAGAACAATCCTGAGCGCATGGAGCTTAAGAAATTCAACCCGATCCTTAAAAAGGTTACGGTTCACAAAGAAATTAAATAACGGATCCCAGATCCAAATGCATTGATATATGGCTAAGCAAGCAAAAACCGCGATCAAAACCAAAGACCAAAAGGCTGCCGCAGAAGCAAAGAATTGGAGTAAGGTGATAAAGGCTGTACGCAGTCCTAAAACCGGCGCCTATACTTTCAAAGAGGCAATCATACACAAAGAGAAAGTAAAGGAATTCCTTTCGCAGAAATAATTATGGAGTTAGTAGAAGATTAAAGCTGTCACCTAACGGGGCAGCTTTTCTTGTGATAGGATATTCAGGATTTGATAAGGATTACAGGATTAAGAAACAATCAACCGATGGGTTTATTTGACAAATTTTTTGGGAAGAAGGAAAAAGAGTCGCTTGACCAGGGTTTGCAAAAGACTAAGGAAGGATTTATGTCCCGCATCAGCAGGGCGGTGGCAGGGAAAAGCACTGTGGATACTGAAGTCCTGGATAATCTTGAAGATGCCCTCGTAAGTGCCGATGTTGGAATTGAAACAACCGTCCGCATTATCGAACAGATTGAGAAGCGTGTTGCGAAAGATAAATACATGAGTTCCAGTGAACTCAACAGGATATTGCAGGAAGAAATTGAAGCATTGTTGGTTTCAGCGCCATCTTCGAATACTTATGATTTTAAATCAGATCTCCCATCTAAACCCTATGTAATCCTGGTAGTTGGCGTAAATGGCGTGGGGAAGACCACCACTATCGGAAAGCTTGCCCATAATTTCAAAGCAGCAGGCAAACAGGTATTGCTTGGTGCTGCAGACACCTTTCGCGCAGCGGCTGTTGATCAACTTACCATATGGAGTGAACGGGTTGGAGTTCCAATAGTTAAGCAACCCATGGGGTCAGATCCGGCGGCGGTGGCTTTTGATACAGTTACAAGTTCCATTTCAAAAGGTACCGATGTTGTTATTATCGATACAGCGGGACGGTTACATACCAAAAGTCACCTCATGGATGAACTCGGGAAGATCCGTCGTTCTGTGCAAAAAGTAATTCCGGGAGCACCTCATGAAGTAATGCTGGTATTGGACGGATCCACGGGTCAAAATGCACTGGAACAAGCTAAACAATTTACTGCAGTAACCGATGTAACTGCTATGACAATCACAAAACTGGATGGAACAGCAAAGGGTGGTGTGGTATTGGCGATTGCAAGTCAATTCAAGATTCCGGTGAAGTTTATTGGTGTGGGTGAGAAGATGGAGGACTTGCTCGTGTTTGACAAGCATGAGTTTGTGGATAGTCTTTTTAGTATGGAGAAGGCTTAGCCCCAGCAAGCTCGGCTTGACAGATTAGTAATTATTTCCAGTGTATGGCTCAGCTTAGAATAAGAAAAAGAATACCAGAAACCAAAAAAGCATTTGCGTCTTAGCTCACTTTGCGCCTTTGCGTGAAATAAAAAAAATAAGTAACAAACTTGAAATCCCGTCAACTCCATAAAGACCGCGTCAACATCATCACACTGGGGTGCTCCAAGAATATGGTGGATTCGGAAGTACTGAGCGGACAATTGAAGGCCGGCCAGGTGGATGTGGTCCATGAGAGTGGAAAACTGGATCATAATATCGTTGTGGTCAATACCTGTGGTTTTATCGATGCTGCGAAGGAAGAGTCAATCAATACCATACTCGACCAGGTAGCATTAAAGCAAAAGGGTAAGCTGGATAAAGTATATGTGACCGGGTGTCTTAGCCAGCGATACAGGGATGATCTTGAAAAAGAAATACCAGAAGTAGATGCGTGGTTCGGTACACTCGAACTGCCCTTTCTTCTAAAAAGATTTGATATTGATTACAGGGCTGAATTGATCGGTGAAAGATTGCTTGCCACACCTTCTCACTATGCTTATCTAAAAATATCAGAAGGATGCAATCGCACATGTTCATTTTGTGCTATTCCTTTAATGCGCGGCACGCATGTAAGCAAAACGATCGAGGCCATCATTGCAGAAGCAGAGGGTCTCGTGAAGAAGGGTGTGAAGGAGATCATGCTGATCGCTCAGGAACTGACGTATTATGGTCTTGACATCTACAAAAAGCGAATGCTTGCTGATCTGTTGAAAAGATTGAGCGATGTGAAAGGACTAGAGTGGATCAGGTTACATTATGCCTATCCCCACAAATTTCCAATGGAAGTGCTGGATGTAATGCGCGAACGCGAAAACATTTGCAACTATCTGGACATGCCTCTTCAACACGCAGCCGATAATATGCTGCGTGCGATGAAGAGACAGATCACCAGGACAGAAATCGAAGAACTGATCGTTGAAGTAAGGGAAAGGGTTCCCGGGCTTTGTTTACGTACTACTTTGATCACTGGTTTTCCCGGAGAAACGCGTGACGATGTGGAGGAATTAAAATCATTTTTGCAGCGCCAGCGATTTGACCGGGTTGGCATTTTCACATACTCTCATGAAGAAGGTACCTCTGCACATCAATTGATCGATGATGTACCTGCTGCTGAAAAACAAAGACGTGCGCAGGATATTATGGAAGTGCAGCAGGAAATTTCTCTCGAAAAAAATATGGATAAAGTCGGCAAGATCTTTAAAGTATTGATTGACAAAAAAGAAGCAGGCCGATATCTTGGTCGTACTGAATTCGACAGTGTTGAAGTAGATAATGAAGTTGTGGTGAATGCTGAACATCCATTGCACATTGGTGAATTTGTAATGGCTCGCATTACCAAAGCTTATGATTATGACCTCGAAGCGACCGTAGTTTATTAATCCTCT
>CAZCKF010000108.1:0-8602 GCA_964499155.1 uncultured Chitinophagaceae bacterium | reverse complement strand
TTCGTCCTGGTATTGACTTCATAGCCCTTGCTTTCGAGAAACATTTTTTGTGACTGAAGACTTTCTATTTCATCATCGACCCAGAGAATTTTAGCCTGATACATGCCCGGATTACTTTTTAATATTGGTGATGCAGATACTGTAATGCACAAAGTATCATTTTATTGCCACGATAATGCGCAGCCGCATGAATAAACATCGTGGTTGTACATTTGAACGCTGTTTGAATCAAATTTTAACGGAACTGAAACAAATGCACAGGCGCAAGATAATTAACGACCCGGTCTATGGATTTATAAAAGTGGATCACCCGCTTGTGCTTGATATTATTGCTCACCCGTGGTACCAGCGATTACGTCGCATATACCAAATGGCGTTCGCTCACCTTGTTTATCCCGGGGCTGTACATTCCAGGCTTCATCATTCACTCGGTGCATTTCACCTTATGCAGAATGCACTGAATGAATTGCGAAATAAAGGAGTCGACATTTCTGCAGAAGAAGAATTGGGGGCCTGCATTGCCATCCTGTTACATGATGCCGGACATGGTCCATATTCTCATACACTGGAGAATGAGTTGATCAAAAACATGCCTCACGAAAAAGTTTCGCTGGAGATCATGAAACGGCTGAACAAAGAATTTGACGGACAACTAAAAACTGCGATTGAAATTTTTACCAACCAGCATCCAAAAAGATTTTTACACCAGTTGGTGTCAGGTCAGCTTGATGTGGATCGAATGGATTACTTATCCCGAGATAGTTTTTTTACAGGTGTTGCCGAAGGAGTGATCAGTTACGACAGAATATTAAAAATGCTGACCGTTTACGAAGGCAACCTGATGATCGAAGAAAAAGGAATTTACTCTATTGAAAAATTCCTTGTTGCGCGCCGGCTCATGTACTGGCAGGTTTATTTACACAAAACAGTATTGAGCGCTGAGATGATGCTGGTTAATATTATCCGCAGAGCAAGAGAACTGATCAAACAGGGGAACAAATTATGTGCTGCCACTAATGCACTTGATTTTTTTCTTCAATCAGATAAGGCAGATCTCGAAACGCATCTTGATCTTTTTTGCAAACTGGATGACAATGATATCATGGCGACTGTGAAAAACTGGATGGAGCACCCGGATATAATACTGGCAACTCTCTGCAGGGGCCTGGTTGACCGTGAATTGCTGAAAGTAAAATTGCAGGCCGAGCCATTTGATGAAGCTTTTATTCTGGAAAAGAAAGAGCATGTGATGAAGGAATTAAACATCTCTGCTTCTGAAGCTCGGTACTTCGTTTTTACGGGTGAGGCTTCGAATACAACGTATGACCCGAATGATGAACGCATCAGCATTTTATTCAAGGATGGAAGCAGGAAAGACATATCAGATGTCGACAACGCTCTGATTCACCGGCAGGTGTCAACAGCAGTGAAAAAATTTTACATTTGTTTTCTCAGGTAAACAATTAACATGAATTATTCAGCCGGTCAAATTGCAATGCTTGTCAATGGGAAAATTGAAGGTGATGCAGAAACGGCTGTACATTCTTTTGGAAAAATTGAAGAGGCGGTAAAAGGCCAATTGTCCTTTCTGGCCAATCCAAAATATGAAGACTTTCTTTACAGTACTGGTGCATCTGTGGTGATAGTCAACAATGACTATGCATTAAAATCTCCCATAGATGCAACACTGATCCGCGTACCAGATGCGTATACGGCTTTTGCCACCTTGCTGGACAAATACCAGCAGATGATGACGCAGCAATTAAAAGGCATTCAACAACCCAGTTATGTTGCTGATACAGCCAGTCATGCTGAAAATGTTTTCATCGGTGCATTCACTTTCGTGGGTGAACATGTGGACATCGGAAAAGATTCAAAGATTTTTCCGCAGGTATTCCTTGGTGATAAAGTGAAAATTGGTAACAACTGCATTATTCATCCCGGAGTTAAGATCTATCATGATTGTGTAATTGGAAATAATGTGACCATCCATGCAGGAACCGTAATCGGAAGTGATGGTTTTGGATTTGCACCGCAAGCTGATGGAAGTTTCAGGAAAGTACCGCAAATTGGAAATGTAGTGATTGAAGACCATGTTGAGATCGGAGCTAATACTACAATTGACAGAGCCACCATTGGATCGACTGTAATTCGGAAAGGTGCCAAACTTGATAATCTCATCCAGATCGCACACAATACAGAAATTGGCAACAGCACGGTAATTGCTGCACAAACAGGGATCAGTGGAAGTACAAAAATCGGCAAAGGAGTAATGATTGGTGGCCAGGTAGGAATTGTCGGACATGTACAGATCGCAGATGGCACCAGGATCAATGCTCAGAGTGGAATATCAAAAAACATAACAGAACCCAACAAAGCTTTCACAGGATCTCCGGCAGGTGATTATACCAGCACATTGAGAAGCCAGGCCATATTCAGAAATTTACCTGAGATGGAAAAAAGGCTTAAACAACTGGAAAAGATAATAGCTGATATGCAAAACGGCACCCAGTCCAGGTCTTGATTTACGTTTCAGGGACCTCAAAAATTAGCTTCTACCTATATTTGTCCGCCTTTGTTTGCCAGCCGTTGTGGGTACGGAGGTTAAATATTTATTCATGGCTCCGAATTTCAACCCGGACAAGCAACATACGATCAGGTCAGAAGTAAAGATTTCAGGCACAGGAGTACACACTGGCGCTGAAGTGGATCTTATTTTAAAACCTTCACGGCCCGGAACAGGCATTGTATTTCAACGTACCGATCTTCCTGATAAACCAATTATTAAAGCAGATTGTGACCTGGTTGTAGATACAAGCCGCGGAACTACGATTGAATATAATGGAGCAAGAGTAAGCACGGTAGAACATTTGCTTGCAGCATTGGTAGGAATGGGGGTTGATAATGTGGTCGTCGAACTTAACGGACCTGAAGTACCAATCATAGATGGAAGTTCAACACCCTTTGTTGAATTGTTGGAAGAAGCAGGAGTTGAAGAGCAGGATGCGGTAAAAACATGGTATACGATTGACGAAAACGTCCAGCACTTTGATGCAGCAAAACGTGTTCAGCTCACCGCCATTCCTGCACAGGAATACCAGGTAACTACTTTAATTGATTTCAATTCACCAGTACTGGGAACACAACATGCATCATTGAAACACGTGAGTGATTTCAAGGATGAAATTGCACCATGCAGAACATTTTGTTTTTTACATGAACTCGAAATGCTGCTTGACAACAATCTGATCAAAGGTGGTGATGTGAACAATGCGATCGTGGTAGTTGATCATCCGATTGAAGAAGAAGAAATGAAAAGGCTTCGAAAGGTTTTTAAAAAAGACCGCATTGAAGTGAAAAGCGAAGGTTATTTAAACAACCTTGAACTTAGATTTCCCAATGAACCTGCAAGACATAAATTACTTGATGTGGTTGGCGATCTCGCTCTTGTGGGTTACCCTATTAAAGCGCATATCATTGCAAATCGCCCGGGGCATGCTGCCAATGTGCAGTTTGCGAAACAACTAAAACAATACATCAAAAAGAACAAGCATAATAAAAATGTCCCGGTGTATGACCCCAATGCGAAAGCATTGTATGATCAGCAGGATATTGAAAAAAAATTACCTCATCGTTATCCATTTCTTCTTGTCGATAAAATCATTGAGCTGACCGACACACAAATTGTGGGCATTAAAAATGTCACCTACAATGAATGGTTTTTCCAGGGACATTTTCCAGGTAATCCGATAATGCCCGGAGTATTGCAGATTGAAGCGCTTGCGCAAACAGGTGGAATGCTTGCCATGCATTTAAGTCCCAAAGGACTATACGATACTTATTTCCTCAAAATTGATAATTGCAAATTCAAACAGAAAGTAGTACCTGGCGATACACTCGTTCTCAAAATGGAACTTGCTGCTCCCATTCGCCGGGGTATTTGCGAAATGCGCGGAACCGTTTATGTCGGCAATAAAGTTTGCGCTGAAGCAGATCTTGTGGCGCAGATTGTGAAACGAAGTGAATGATCGAACGTCGAAAGATTCTAAAAATTTGGGTGAAATGTGAAAGGTGAAATGTGAACTTAAATTCGATAGCTGCTTTAATGCTTAAAGCCAACTTAATTTGGTGAAATGTGAAAGGTGAAAAGTGAACCTAAATTCGATAACAGTTCTTCTTTTTGAAATTTTATTTAAGTGGAGACAGTGTGTAGGTAGTTAATGCTTAGAATGAACTTGAATTCTTTAACGGTTCTGTATAATTATCTGCTCTACAAATGAGTTGTTATGTGCTTTCATCGAATAACTGACGTTCCGATTCATTTACATTTCAATAAAATGATGAAATTTCAAATATAGGTTCACTTTTCACATTTCACTTTTCACAGAATCAATTCCATACACTTATTGCCCTAAAAATTCATCTCACTTTCACAGAACAATTTGCGTAAATCAGTGTCTTTTTTTTCCTCTTTTTCTCCCCATTTTCAACCCGCTAAAATTGGCTGCTAGCCTTTATTTGGCTACATTTGCACATTACTCAAATTCCACCTAGAATCAAGTCTGAAATGAGCGAAGTACTACAGGAAAATCCCGTAACTCAAAGCAATGGATATGGCGCAGAAAGCATTCAAGTTCTTGAAGGATTGGAGGCAGTCCGCAAGCGTCCTGCTATGTATATCGGGGATATTGGTGACAAGGGACTTCATCACCTGGTTTATGAGGTTGTAGACAACTCAATAGACGAAGCACTTGCAGGTTATTGCCGCAATATTAATGTCATCATTCACGAGGATAATTCGATCACTGTTGAAGATGATGGTCGTGGTATTCCAACCGGAATGCATCAAAAAGAAAAGAGAAGCGCACTTGAAGTTGTAATGACTGTATTGCACGCAGGTGGAAAATTTGACAAGAACACTTACAAGGTTTCGGGTGGTTTGCATGGTGTTGGTGTGAGTTGCGTAAATGCATTGAGCAAACTATTACATGTTACTGTTCAGCGCGAAGGAAAAATATTTGAGCAGGAATACCGTATCGGAGTTCCTCAATATAATGTTCGTGAAATTGGTGAAAGTGATAAAACCGGAACCACGGTTCATTTCTGGCCTGATGATTCCATTTTTATTGCCACAGTTTATAACAAGGATATCCTCGAAGCACGCTTACGTGAACTTTCTTTTCTTAATCGCGGCATTACTATTACACTGACCGATGTCAGGGAAAAAGATGAAGATGGAAATAATTATGTAAAAACATTCTATAGTGAAGGTGGCATCGTGGAGTTTGTTGAAATGCTCGACAAAAATGCAGGAAGAAGCGCCCTAATCCCGAAAATACTTTTTGTGGAAGGACGCGATGAGGGTACGAATGTTGTTGTTGAAGTTGCCCTGTGTTATAATGATTCTTTCAGCGAACACATTTACTCCTACGTTAACAACATCAATACCATTGAAGGTGGTACGCACGTGGCAGGTTTCAGAAGAGCACTTACGCGCACATTCAAAAACTATGGCGAACGCCAGGGGTTGTTTGAAAAAGCCAAAGTGGAAATTGAAGGAGATGATTTTCGCGAAGGATTAAGTGCCATCATTTCTGTAAAGGTGCCTGAACCTCAGTTTGAAGGCCAGACAAAAACAAAACTTGGTAACAGTGAAGTAGCCGGAGTTGTTGATTCAACTGTTTCAAAAGTAATCGAAGCTTATCTCGAAGAGAATCCGAGAGATGCAAAAAACATTATCAATAAAGTGATCCTGGCCGCACAGGCAAGGGCTGCTGCACGTAAAGCAAGAGAACTCGTTCAGCGTAAAAGCGTATTAAGCGGTGGTGGCCTTCCAGGCAAACTTGCAGATTGCTCTGATCGGGATCCTGAACGTTGTGAATTATTCCTTGTTGAGGGAGATTCAGCAGGTGGAACTGCCAAGCAGGGAAGAGACAGAAGTTTCCAGGCAATTCTTCCACTCAGGGGTAAGATATTGAACGTTGAAAAAGCGATGGAACACAGGATCTATGAAAATGAAGAGATCCGCAACATGTATACAGCCCTGGGTGTTACAGTTGGAACAGCAGAAGACCCAAAAGCACTGAACCTTGTAAAACTTAGGTATCATAAGCTGATCATCATGACCGATGCTGATGTGGATGGAAGTCATATCGCAACGCTTATCCTGACCTTTATTTACAGGTACATGAAGGAACTCGTAGAACAAGGTTATGTGTATATCGCACAACCGCCGCTGTATCTCGTTAAAAGAGGAAAAGAGCAGGCCTATGCATGGACTGAAGAACAGCGGAAAGCCCTGGTTGAAAAAATGGGTGCAGGAAAAGAAGACAGCGTAAACATCCAGCGTTACAAGGGTCTTGGTGAAATGAATGCAGAGCAATTATGGGAAACAACGATGAACCCAAATACACGTTCACTTAAACAGGTAACCATTGAAAGCGCCGCTGAAGCGGATCGTGTTTTCAGCATGCTGATGGGAGATGAGGTGGCTCCAAGAAGAGAATTCATCGAGAGTCATGCTAAATATGCAAAACTGGATGTGTAACATCAACTTATATAAAAGCAAATGCCCGTTTTAAACGGGCATTTTTATTTCATTTAAACGAGTTAGGTTTTACCAGCCTTGTTTTGCAACACCAGCCTTAATAGCATCCAACGCCTTTTGCTCGTTAACCAGGGTAGTAAGTTTATTACCCTTACCGTCATGTCCCTGAACCATGTAAGCGCCTTTCGCCGTCTTAGTCACTACTGCATCCATGATCGGAACATTCTTTTCTTTCGTTTTTACGTTGTATGCGGTCAATTGTACTTCAGCCATAATAAAAATGGTTTTTCTTTTAGTAATGTTTAAATCTACGGTTTTTTGGCAAAATCCCGTTTAAAATCTCCTTTTACTCCCTAATTTTTAACGAGTTTGAAGACTCGTTTTTCATTAATTCCTGATACTTCCAGCATATAGATGCCGGCTGAGATTGCTCGGGAACTTAGATCGATTGTCAGCTTTTGCTGGAAACCGGTGGCTGGCTGAGATTCCTCACGGATGAGTGCGCCCTTGCTATCGTAAACCTTTGCCCTGATGATCTCTCCTTCAGGTAATTGGAAGCCAAGATTGAATTCCCCCAATGAAGGGTTTGGAAAAACATTCCATTCAATGGCTGTATTAAATACAACGGGTCTGATCAATGAATACCTGAATGAACCATCACGGTCTATGATTTTTAATCGATAGAATCTGACTCCAGTTTTGCCACTCTCAACATCGATGAATGAATAATCAAAACCTGAGGACGAATTACCGGCACTTTGAACTTCACCAATTTTATCAAACTGGTTTGTCTGGTATTGTCCATTTCCTCGTGCGACTTCAATTTCAAATTTCTCCACATTGAATTCTGCGTCGGTTTTCCATTCAACCAAAACGTTTTGTCCCTGCTTCGCAGCATTGAAAGAAAGGAGGTTTACAGGCAGAGGCCTGTTGTCATTGGGTCCACCGTCGTTTAGCCAGAACTCGGAGAAGCTGCTCACTTTGAATTCAGCATAATAACCTTTATCAAATGGAACTTTTTTAACCTGTGATGGCAATGTAAATGTCCAGACACCATCCACATCATCTGCAACAAAACCGTTTTCGAGGTTATCATTTATGTCATTGTATTTTGAAACACCCAACTCATATGCACTTCCAGGTTTTGTACATGAAGCACAACCGTAAGCGAATACGAGAGAATCAGTTTCGGTATCCAAAAAATAAAAACGCACGGTTACCGAATCTGCAGGTGATGTATTCGCAGGTTTAATGGTGAGATTGCGATTGTGATAATATTGCCCATTATGATTTCTTGCATTTCCCTGGTGTATAAAGGCCTGGATATCCGTACTTCCAAGGTTCTGGTTATTTGGTAGAATGGATGCTACTAGTTTTCCACCTGATGTAAAATTGATCCAGTTGTTGCCCCCGTTTACATTTTGGGTTACTGGAGATACCATGGTAACACCATCATAAATTCCCTGTGTGTTATCATAAATATGAATATCATCAATTGCAATTCCTTCTTTGTTTACATATGGATCTGACTGGATCACAAATCGAATTCTCAGATTGCTGAGGCCTGTGGGCAATGCATGCGTTGCAACATGCCACCTTGTATAATTCTGAACACTCCACATGGTGCTGCCTGAATAGTTTTTGGTATACCAATTCGTTCCAGAGCCTGTGCTTCCCAACGTGATCCAGTTCACTCCATCTGCAGAATATTCAACCCATGCCCCATCACACAGATCTGTTCCGCAATCTTCGAGATCTAGTGCAAGACTAAAGCTGAGTGTTGGATTCGTCATGCCTGTTACATCGAAACATGGAGAATAGAGATAAGATTTTTCCTGGTCATTATAATTTCCAGCAAGCCGTGTTTTCCATGCTTTTATTCCACTTGCTGCAGTTTTTATTTTATTGGATGCAGGAGTACCATATTCCCACGTTGTTTTCTTTCCACCGGTATACCACAATCCATATGAACTATCCAAAGTATCAAGATGAGGGAATGTGTATATGATCGGCGAATAGGTAATGGTGGTACTCACTGTATCGTACTCACAGAAA
>CAZCKF010000107.1:0-8605 GCA_964499155.1 uncultured Chitinophagaceae bacterium | reverse complement strand
TCTCACCTGGTTGATGATCTGCATTACTCTCGCAGGATCGTATTCGCCGGTCTGGGGATCTCCAAAGAACTGTCGCATGTACGGAGACGGATTTGCCCCATAGATCAGGTCTGTCATTTCTTTTTGTCCAACAACAAGCCCGAGCCTTTCAAACTCTTCTTCAAGAAGCGTTCTGTTCACTTTATAATCCCAGAGGTCCTGCACTGCCTTATTGTGCGCATTATCATCATCCTGCTGGTTCTGTTTATAATTTTCAAGCTCTTTGGCAAATTCCTGCCACTCAAACTTTTTACCGTTCACCTTCCCTATTGTGGTTGAGTTTCCGCCAAATAAATTGCTGCGACCAGTGAACGCGTCCATCAGGATAAATCCCAACAAAGCAAGCGCAATCAGCACAACAGCTACCTTGGCATATTTATCCCTGATATCCTGTATAAAAGACATAAAATCTTGAGTATATACGATTTAATAAATGGGTGGCAAAAATAGGGTAATTGCCCTAAAGACCCAAACGGTTTGAAGGGGCGTAAAAATAGGCGGATCAAGGGTTTTCACCGACTTTGAACCGCCTGTAAATATTGATTTTCGACAACAAAAAAATCAGTTGACCAACTTCATTTCCTGCACCAGGTGTCCTGCGCCAGCAAATTTGTCAACGATGAATAACACATACCTGATATCAACCATTATGTTTCTGCAAAGTGAAGGGTCGTAATTGATGTCGCTCATTGTCCCTTCCCAAACACGGTCGAAATTCAATCCAACCAAATTTCCATTTCCATCAAGCGCCGGACTTCCCGAATTTCCACCTGTTGTATGGTTGCTTGCAATAAAACACACCGGCATTTTTCCATTGACTCCATATCTGCCATAATCTTTGTTCTTATACAGTTCTATGAGTTTTGCCGGCACGTCAAATTCATAATCCCCCGGTTTGTATTTTTCCATTACTCCATCCAGATAAGTGTACGGAGTAAATGAAACCGCATCTCTAGCTTTGTATCCTCTCATCTGCCCATATGTAACACGCAGGGTACTGTTTGCATCCGGGTAAAATTTCTTCTCTTTGAAAACCTCCATTTGCGCCTGCATGTAGGTTCGTTGAAGTTTGTTGATCGCATTTTGCTGATCTGTTAAATTTTTCTGCACTTTCCCAGAATAATTGCCTGCGAGGTCATTGTATAGTTTTACCGCATCATCGTCCTTTATCTCGCGAACTGCATCCTGTGGTGATTTTGCCAGAATAGCGTTGACCTTTTCCTGGCTTTCCAAATCAGTTTCTTCAAATATTTCAGCGGCAATGCGTTCCCAGTTACCATCTTTTTTCTGACTCCATCTAACCATCTCCGGCGACAGGTATGAAGCCTGTTGATCCTTGATGTAAAGTTCTCCCAGTGATTCAAGTAATTTTTGATCAACAGTTGCATTGTATTCGCCGTATAGGTTTGCAAGATTAGATTTCACAACAGTGAGTCGATCCTGGTATCCCTTCTCTCCATTTCTTTCAAATGCAGTTACAAGCGATTGCATTTGAGATGCGATCCCGAATAACTCAATCTTACTTACGATTTCTGTATAATAATCACGTGCAAAACCAATTGGCTCGAATGTTCGATACATCTGCTCCAGTTCATTCAAAAGATTTCCATATTTCTCTTTCCAGGCAGGATTTGCATTTACTCTTTTTTGAAATTCTGCTTCGTATGCTTTTTTCTTGGCAATTGCCTGGGTTTTTTCAATTCCTAAAATTTCCCCCTGCCATTTTTTATATGAATTCTGAATGCCCGCATATTTCGAAGCATATTGAATCTTTATTTGCTCATCTGAACGCATGTACTGATCAATTACATTCAATGCTCTTTCGCGAATCTTAATTTTTGCGGGATCATTTACCGTAACAATTTGTTCAACCGCTGCTGAATGCAGGTATTCGAATGTTCGCCCGGGAAAACCAAATACCATTGTGAAATCTCCCTCTTTTAACCCTTTTGTTGAAATTGCGAGTGATCTTTTGGGTTTGTACGGAACATTATCAGCAGAATATTCTGCAGGCTTATTGTCTTTGCCTGCATAGATCCTGAACATAGAGAAATCTCCGGTGTGGCGAGGCCACATCCAGTTGTCTGTATCCTTTCCAAAATTTCCTATGGATGATGGCGGAGCGCCAACCAGTCTCACATCACGATATGTTTCAGTAATAAACTGGTAGTACTGGTTCCCTTCGAAAAAAGCACGGATCATTACATCCTGGAAAGTTTCTTTCTTAGCATTCTTTCTTAATTCGTTAATATTCTTATCAATTTGAGATTGACGTTCCTGTTCCGTCATCCTAGACACTACATCTTTCATTACCTGGTTGGTAACGTCATCTATTCTCACAATAAACGTTGCGAAAAGGCCGGGGTTAGGAATTTCCTGTTTTTTTGTTTTAGCCCAGAATCCATCGCGTATGTAATTATTTTGAAGTGTTGAATGATTTTGTATCACATCAAATCCGCAATGATGGTTCGTCAATAATAAACCCTGTGATGATATTACCTCGCCTGTACAAAAACCTCCAAAACTAACTATAGCATCTTTCAGGCTTCCTGTATTAACGCTATAGATATCCTTCGCGCTGATTTTCATTCCAAGGCTTTTCATTTCCTTTTCATTCAGCTTCTCCAGAAGTTGAGGAAGCCACATGCCTTCATTTGCGAATATGAAAGAAGAAATTAAAAGGAGTAAACAAACAAACAGGTGTTTGATAATTTTCATGGTATATATATTATGTGCACTAAAATTACCGAATTCCCTTGTGCACGATCAATTACAGCCGATGTATAATATATTTTCCATATTGATGATGATCAATGATAAACCAAACAATTTGCTTACATCCTGTTGTGAATTGAAGTCATTTGCTGTGAATAAGTGGGTGTGAAACGTGAATTGTAAATGGAATCATTGGCTAACAAAATACAATACCCGAATCTTCGATCATCCTGTTGTCAACAGTTGACCAATTGTTAGACATTCATTCACACAAAAAAATATGCGATGAATGGATTTATTGTTCACATCAGGATATATACATTTTTGTGGATGAGGAAAGGAAATGCAGTATTGGTGCATGGTATACTGTGTGAATTTCCTTTCAGAAATTGTGAATAATCGTGATGCGGTAACTTTGAATCCGGGAAAGTAAAATCTTTATCCACGAATTCACACCCTTAATAATAATAGTCTCTTTTAAAAAAAATAAGAATATTACACCTATTACATGGATACAGAAATGTTGATATCTGCAAGAAGGTCGATTGATGAAATTGGATACCTTGACATCGAAATTGATCCAACGCTCGATTTGTTTGGTGAAATTGAAAATCTCAAAAAAGAAAAAAATGCAATCATTCTTGCTCACTACTACCAGGAACCCGATATACAGGATGTTGCAGATTACATTGGCGATTCTTTGGGCCTTGCTCAGCAGGCTGAAAAAACAAATGCCGATATCATCGTATTCGCCGGTGTGCATTTCATGGCCGAGACTGCCAAAATTCTTAATCCATCCCGAAAGGTTGTTATTCCGGACCTGAAAGCTGGTTGTTCGCTAAGTGACAGTTGCCCACCTGAATTATTCAAAAAATTCAAAGAACAGCATCCGGATCATGTCGTGGTCAGCTACATCAACTGCAGCGCAGGCATCAAAGCCCTGAGTGATGTGATCTGTACAAGCAGTAATGCGAAAGTTATTGTTGAAAGTTTTCCGCCTGAACAAAAGATCATTTTTGCACCTGATAAAAATCTTGGAGCGTACATCAACAAAAAGACAGGAAGAAACATGCTTCTGTGGAATGGTGCATGCATGGTTCATGAAATATTTAGTCTTGAGAAAATTACAAGACTAAAAGTTCGTCATCCAAAAGCGAAAATCATTGCACATCCTGAATGTGAAGAGCATGTTTTGAAGGTTGCGGATTATGTTGGATCCACAACCGGACTTTTAAAATACACGCAGACCGATGACAGCAGGGAATACATTGTGGCAACAGAAACAGGGATACTTCACCAAATGATAAAGGCGAGCCCTGAAAAAACTTTTATTCCTGCGCCTCCTGAAAATATTTGTGCATGCAATGATTGTCCGCATATGAAACGCAATACGCTGGAAAAACTCTATCTCAATTTAAAATACGAGGAGCCGGAAATTCATATGGACGAAGCATTGCGCCTTGCTGCGCGACTTCCCATACAGCGAATGCTTGACATCAGTAAAAAAGCCGGGTTATAATTTATGGCGAAGCAAAGTGCCGGCATTCTGGCATACAGGGTAAGAAATAATAAAGTAGAAATATTCCTTGGCCATCCAGGTGGGCCATTTCATAAGAATAAGGATTTGGGTTCATGGTCAATTCCAAAAGGTGAAGTAGATTAAAATGAGGAATTGTTAAAAGCAGCCAAAAGAGAATTTTTTGAGGAAACAGGAATTCGCATCGAAGGAGATTTTAAACCTCTCATCCCGGTAAAACAAAAAAGCGGGAAGATCGTGCACGCTTTCGCTGTTGAATTTGATATTGATGAAACGAAAGTAAAAAGCAATTTATTTTCAATGGAGTGGCCGCCGCGATCAGGGAAGTATGTTGATGTTCCTGAGATAGACCGCTGTGAATGGTTTACGTCCCCAAAAGCAAAAGAAAAAATCATCGCTGCCCAGGCTGCATTTATTGATCAGCTTATTGAAGAGCTAAAATGAAAAAAGCTGCAGACATGCTGCAGCTCTCTTCTTCACATAGGGTGTATTATTTTCCACTAGCTATCAATGTATACCTGCGAGCGCAAGTTTCACGACATTTAGGAAAAAATACAAGTGTTGTTGCGTTTTCCATACGGTACTCATATACATCGGACCAACCGCTTGAGGAATTCACTAACGTAACCATGGTATTGTTGTTCACCTTGTAATGATCAAAACCTAAACTCGCATTCGGAAAAGTTGGAGAATAAGAAAATGATGCATTAGAACCAAAGGTTAGTGTTTCTGTGTGAGTTGCTGGCTTCCATTCACCAGTTCCATCACCGCGGTCTTCATAATATTCAACCATACTCCAGGTACCCACAATAGAGCCTGTTTCGGCTGTGATCCCAGCAACCTGGGTTTCCATTTCGTTTTCAATCGCACCTTTTTCACACGCAATAGTAGTACACATTACTATTGCCAGTGCGGTAATCATTGTCCATTTCATAGCAATAGAGTTTAAAAGGGTTTACAGAATTAT
This sequence comes from uncultured Chitinophagaceae bacterium, assembly GCA_964499155.1. Taxonomy (GTDB): domain Bacteria; phylum Bacteroidota; class Bacteroidia; order Chitinophagales; family Chitinophagaceae; genus CAZCKF01. The sequence continues at coordinate 3,347 of CAZCKF010000107.1, read as the reverse complement.
AACAATGTATACTATCCAAAAATGGTGCAAGAAGAATCACTTTGCAGTAAAAAACAACACTACGGGGATAGGATTCCACATTATGGACTATATACTTCTGCGATATTCAGTTTCGTAATTACTGAATCGCGTGAATGGGGAAGCAGAAAGTTCAATTTTAACCTCGTTATTTCATAATCATTACTACTGTATACTTTTTTTACCTGCAGAGCACGACTGATTTCCATTAACTGATCATTGCTGCAGACAACCCATGAGGTACCCGATGGTAATTTTTCTGGTAAATTTTTATGGAGGCTTTTAGTGTAAAAATTAAGTGACGAACTATAAATGCCATTGGAGAAATAAAGCCTCTCTGTATTAATTTTTTTTAATATGGTACCAGCTAATTCATTTCCCGCCTGGTATTTAAGCAAACTTGGGTAGAAACGAATGTTGAGTAAAAAGAAGGAAGTAATCAAAGCCATTGCACTTCCTGCGATCGCTCTTGTAAAAGCCGGGATAGTTTTATTTAAAAGGAAATAGTAAGTAACGACAAGCGGAAAAACAAGAACCAGGAACAGGTAATAAGGTGCCGGGAAAAATACGGTTACCAGCATTAATGCGAGTACAGTAATTAAAAAAGATATGATCTTCTGAATAACGAGGATTTTCTTTTCATAAACATTTCCAAAATGAATGAGCCAGCCTGCGAGAAGCACGGACGTAAATGGAAGAATGATGTTGATGTAATGAGGCAACTTAAATCCGGCGAGTGTAATGATCAGTAATAATGTGAGAAATGTTCCCAGCGATGCCCATTCAAGCTTTATTGTTTTCCATTTTATAATGCGGTGCACGATTGCAAAATAACAGGCAATGCTCCATGGGGCAAAGGACCACAGGAACGAGTGAATGAAAAACAAATAATCTTTTTTTCCACTTCCTCCGAATGATTCTCCTTCAAATCTTTCAATGCTTTGTCCCCATAATATAAACTGCACACCTGAAACACCTGTTCTTCCGCGCACCACCTTTTCGGGATGCAGGTCGAATTGCAGGTAATAGCAATAAACTACGGGAGCAATAAAAAGAAGAAAAAGAAAAACACAAACCGGGAACTTCCATTTGATAAACCAGCTCCATTTTTTTTCCTTTCCAATAAAAAATAAAAATGCAATTCCAGGTGTTATAATTCCAATGTGACCTTTTGTTGCAAATCCTGCCGCAAGTCCTGCTGCTGCCCCAAGTATATAAATAAATTTGTTGCTCTTTACAGATTCAATAAGCTGCCAGGCAGAAAATATAATGCATCCTGTGAGGATGGCATCCATGCGCACATCACTATTGGATAATAAAAAACCAAACGATGTAGCCAAAATTAGAGAGGCAAGCCTTCCGCTCTCTTTACCATAAAATAATTTTCCCAATCGATAAGTTGAGTAGCAGGCGAGCACACTAAAAAGAAGGGATGGAAATTTATAAGCAAAAGAAGTAACACCAAAAATGTGGTAACTCATTGCCGACAACCAGAAATGAAAATGCGGTTTATCAAGATATTCTCCCGCATGATCCGCGAGTGTTACATAATCGCCCGTGAGATACATGCGCAAGGCAATATTCGCATGGTGTGCAGCATCGTTATCCATTAATGGAACAAACAGCCCCGCCACGACAACAACGGCAATGCAGGAAAAAAAGAAAACATACCAGGATCTGGGAAAGGGAGCTATCACGTTTTTAAATATAGTTGTAGAAGCTCGATGTGAAGCTTATAAATTTTGTAAAAGCTGCTGCACCTTATCTCTGATCAAATCGCGTACTGCATTAAAGTCTTCAGTCTCCATATTTCTTGGATCTGGAATTTCCCAATCAACATGTTTCTTTGCCTCAATCCACGGGCATTCATCCCCACATCCCATAGTAACTACAGCATCAAATTTTTCTTTTGCAAAATTGTTCACCGATTTGGAAGTGTGTGTTGTCAAATCATACCCTAGCTTTTTCATGCTCTCAATCGCACGCGGATTAATTTGACCCGAGGGTCTTGAGCCGGCGCTGTATGGCTGAACATCATGACCGCTCATGCGCGCAAAGGCTTCAGCCATTTGGCTGCGATTGCTATTTTCGATGCAAACGAAAAGTACCTTTTTCATAAATTAAAAAGGGCCGATTTAACGGCCCTGCAATTTAGCAACATCCCCAGTCTGTTACTGTGCAACAATCGCTGCCAGTTCCGCAGCATCCGGGGTCTTTTTGCAATTGATCGATTTTCATAACTATACTATTTAAAATGAAAAAAAGACTAACATGAACAGGCGCGTTCGTTTTTCTGTTTCAGGCCTGTGAATAATTCACCGATTTCATTATTGAACCTTTCGAAATTTTTCCAGTTTATACAATAACACGACCTCGGACCATCAACGGACCCTTCAATCAAACCGGCATTCATCAATTCTTTCAAATGTTGAGATACCGTTGATTGTGCCAATGGCAACACTTCCACTATTTCGCCGCAAATGCATTCATTGCGCTGAGCCAGCACTTTCAATATTGCAATACGGGCAGGGTGGCTCAAGGCCTTAGCCATATCCGCGATTGCCTGTTCTTTTTTACCAAACTCCTCTTTTTTGTGAAATGCCATAATGTATATCGCAAATATACGATAAAGCAATTTGGTTCTCCAAAATTATTTTGGCTATAATTTGACCAGGCGCGATGCTGCGGCTTCCAGGGTTTCAGCTTTTTTGGCAAAGCAAAACCTCAAAACCTTGTCGTCGTGGTTGTTGTGATAAAATGCAGATACCGGTATCGTTGCCACACCAATTTCCTTTGTGATCCTGATGGCAAAATCGCGATCACCCTCGTCAGTGATCTTTTCGTAGGATCCGCAAATAAAATAACTCCCGTAAGAATCGTGGAGTGAAAATCGACCAGCCTTCATTAATGAAATAAATCGATCCCGCTTTTCCTGGAGAAATGTACCAAGCTGTTTATAAAGTGATTCTTTTTTAAGAAATTCTGCAAGTGCCACTTGCGCAGGTGTAAAACATGTAAAGCAATTGAACTGGTGGACTTTTCGAAACTCGATCATCAAATCGGCAGGAGCAACACAATAGCCCAATTTCCATCCGGTGCAGTGATACACTTTTCCAAAAGAAAAACACACAAAAGAGCGAGCGAATAGTTCAGGGTATTTTAAAATGCTATGATGTTCGAGCCCGTCAAATATCAGGTGCTCATAAACTTCATCGCTCACGATGAAAATATCTGTTCCCGATACAATATTTTTTAGCTGTTCAATATCCTCGCGCTTGAGCACAGCGCCTGTTGGATTGTGCGGCGAGTTAATAATAATAGCCCTTGTC
>CAZCKF010000106.1:0-8655 GCA_964499155.1 uncultured Chitinophagaceae bacterium | reverse complement strand
TGCCATCAAGACTTTCAAATCGTACGTTGTATTGGTTCACAAGATTTGTATAAACACTTCCTGTTGGCCATACCTGTGTTCCGCGGTTACTGATGTTGACCAGCGAAAATTTTACTCCACCATGCCTCTCGCATTTTTTTGCGATTTCATCTGGTTGTGTAATGCTTTCAATAAACATGTCAACGCCAATGATGTGCTCTTCTTCCATTTCTTTTGAAACAAGCATTGGGTTTTTTTCAAGTTTGAAAACTGTATTTGTTGCAGGTTTGTTTGGCAGCAAAGGCTTTGCATTCACGCCTGGTTGTTTACCAAAATTGCTGATGATGGCATTGGCAAAGCCGGTTGTGTTTACAGATGGTTTTGATTTGTCACCAAAATCACCCGTGTGAATTCCCTGTTCAAGTGTATAAAGCAATGCATTTTCAATGATCGCTGCATTTTCCATAAAACCCAAATGACGAAGCATGGATAATCCGCTCAATAAAAGGGCAGTTGGATTTGCAATATTTTTTCCTGCAATATCAGGTGCAGTTCCGTGAACCGCTTCAAAGATCGAAATGTGATCACCAATGTTTGCGCTTGGAGCAAATCCCAGACCTCCTACGAGTCCTGCACACAGGTCACTGATAATGTCGCCTTGTAAATTCGTTAGCACAACAACATCGAAGTCCTGGGGTTTTACAACCAATTTCATTGCGAGATCATCAACGATAATATCATCAGATTTTAGATCCGGGTATTCTTTGGCCACTTCCTGGAAACATTCTAGGAATAATCCATCGGTCAGTTTCATGATGTTTGCCTTGTGACCGCATGTAATGCGTCTTGCATTTTTCTTTTTTGCCATTTCAAAGGCATACCGGATCACTTGTTCTGATCCGGGGCGGGTAATAAAACGACGGCTCAATGCAACGTCATGTGTGAGCATATGTTCGATACCACCATAAGTATCTTCAATATTTTCTCTCACAATGGTTATGTCGATGGAAATCCCCGCTTTGGAGAAAACAGTATCAACACCGTGCAAACTTTGGAACACGCGCTTGTTTGCATAGGTGTTCCAGGTTTTCCTTGCTGTTACATTAACACTCTTTACACCTTTCCCTTTTGGTGTTTCCATGGGTCCTTTAAACAATACGCCAAGCTCTTCAATCTTTTGTTGTGCTTCAGGTGTCATGCCGTTGGAAAATCCTTTGTCAAACACCCATTTACCCATATCAACATATTCATATTCAATCGGAACTTTGGCAGCATTGAAAATGTCAAGAACAGCGGCGACAATCTCGGGACCAATTCCATCTCCTTTAGCGACAGCAATCTTCATAGTAAAATTGTGAGGGTGCAAAAATATGGTGTTGCTGCTGGAGAATTTTCCCTTCAACCAAATTGACCGCTTATCCGCATATGGTATGGCCGTGGCTCGGTTTTTTGATTACCTTAGTTCAAATTCTTTGTATGGTCAAGGAGATTTCGGAAGGCATTGGAGTAAGTGTGGAAACATTCTATCAGCCTGACTATTCCAACCCCCTGCAGTCGGAGTACATGTTTGCCTATCGCATTACCATCGAGAATCAAAATGAATTTCCCGTAAAGCTGCACCGCCGTCACTGGTACATTTTCGATAGCTCCGGATCATATCGCGAGGTTGAAGGAGAGGGAGTTGTTGGTGTTCAGCCAGTTCTCAACCCAGGAGACCAATATCAATATGTAAGTGGTTGCAATCTTCGCACAGAAATGGGAAAAATGCATGGAACGTACAGCATGGAAAATCTTAACAGCAAACAAACCTTTGATGTAAAGATCCCTCCATTTGAAATGATCGTACCGTTCAAATACAATTAGAAATTTTTGATTTTTGTCCCGATAGCTATCGGGATTTGATTTTTGATTTTCCCAAAAAATCTTCAACAATTAGTGATTTCAGAAACCAAAAAAAATTACCCTAATCACTGCCTACTCACCACTGCCCACTGCCTCTCACTCACCACTCACCACTCACAACTGCCCACTGCCCGATTCACAAGACTTTCGCAATTAAATAAACTTCCCCACAAACATTCTGCATACGGTATGCAACAAACAGCTCAGCCTGATATTGGCACAGAATTAGATTAAGGCTGATGTCTTCCGCCCTATCGTTTACGAACATCCGCCCTTTCGTATCACTTTGATAAATCTAATCTATGAATTACATGTTTCGTGTGAGGGCTATTGGTATTTCTATATGTGTTGTTGCAAGTTTGGTTTTACATGCGCAGGTTCAAACCGCGAAACATATTTCCGTTATTCCTAATTCGGGTGGTTATTATGAATATTTACCTGAGGGATATAATTCAGGAACGCAACAATATTCACTGATACTTTTTATACATGGGATGGGTGAATTAGGAGATGGAAGCGCTGCACAACTTCCGCGCGTGCTTCGACACGGGCCTCCAAAACTTATCAATCAGAATATTTTTCCAAAATCATTTACTGTTAATGGACAGACCCACAGGTTTGTAATCATTTCTCCTCAATTCAGGGATTGGCCAACCAATACCGACATCAACAGTTTCATCAATCATTGCATTGCTACTTACAGGATAAACGCAAACAGAATTTATTTGACCGGGTTAAGCATGGGTGGTGGAGTAACATGGGAATATCCAGGTACTGGGCCAACCTATGCAAATAGAATTGCTGCGATCGTACCGATCTGCGGTGCCTCATGGCCCGACTATACACGCGCGAGAAATATTGCGAATGCAAACATTGCCGTTTGGGGCACGCATAATGATGGAGATCCTACAGCTCCCGTTTTTTATACAAATGATTATATAACGCATATTAACCAGCCACCATCCCCTGTTCCACCTGCTAAGAAAACCATTTTTCAAAGTAACAGTCACGATGCATGGACGCGTACATACGATACAAGCTTTCGTGAAAATGGATTAAACATTTATGAATGGATGCTGCAGTATGCTCGAAATACAACTGTTGTTCTTCCTGTTGCATTAAGAAATTTAAATGCAACCAATGCAGGCGCTCAAATAGACATCACATGGACCACTGACAATGAACAAACAAATTCACACTTCACTATTTCACGATCTTTTGATGGTGTGAATTTTTCAAACCTGATTAATATTCCAGGCACCAATACAAATTCAAAACACGATTATAGTTATGCTGACATTGCACCACGACGTGGCAATAACTATTATCGCCTTTCACAAACTGATGTGAATGGCCTGACCACCTTTTACCCTGTTCTCAGGGTTGCCTTTGGTGGTCCCGTAAAAGGCCTCGTGTTTAATCCAAATCCGGTAAGTTCAACCATCTCAATCCACCTTACCCATCCTGAAAACGGTCCTGTTGCACTGAGCGTATCAGATATGCAGGGCAGATTACTACGCGAATGGAAGTTTATAAAATCCTCGGATGACTGGCAACAGGTTGTTGACATGTCATTTTTAAAACCGGGAGTTTATATGCTGAATTTGCGTGGCAAAGTTATTAATGAAACAAAAAGATTGGTTCGTGCAGAATGATTTTGAGACGCGGATGAAATTTAATTCGCGTCTCTTATTAAGGTCCAGGATACAAGGTCCAAGATCCAGGAAAGCACTAACAATCAAGAAGCTTCAAGATTCAAGGTTATTCTTGAATGAACTTAAGGTGGCAAGAAGGCTTAAGTATTTTGGCATTAATTTTCTTCGAATTCAACAAGCTTCAAATTTTTAGTGACTATTCGACCTAAGAAACCTCCAACTATTCCAACCCTTCCAACTTCCAACTATTTCGGTTTATACTTCGCATCTTCCAGAATCTTCCTTGCAGGAAGTTTCATTATTTCCGCAGGGCTCAAATCATCGTTTTTATCAGCGAATTTTTTCACGATCTGCCAACCCACCCATTGACCAATATTTCCTGGAGATGATTCGGGCATGCCCTGTGTAAATGGTCCTTCGCCAAGATATGTTTGCAGAACAACCGGATCTTTTGATTCGAGGTTTTCATTTTGAATGACATGGTTCCATATCAGTCCCTCGTTTAATTCAGCCCATTCAATCTGTTTTCCGGTATATCCGGTAACCAGGCTGTCATGTGCATCAGGAATAAAGTGGGAAAGCAACCACCATTGTTTTCCTTTTTCTATCATTTGTTCAACCAGTCCACCACCTCTTTTTTCTGGTGCAATATCATCTGTAATAATTTTCATTACATCAGGAACGATGTATGCTTTTTCAAATCGCCTGCTCCGGTAAAGCGGAATTTGTAATTGGGTAATAAAGAATTCATGCTGGTACAAGGAAAAGTTTTTACCCAAATAAAACTGGAGACTTATGCCTAAAAAATCGGGGCCTAAAAAGTTAGGTGTTTGTTCACCACTTGTAGTTTGTGCGAGTGCATCAAGTGGACCGACAACTGTATAAATTTTAGGTTCTTTGTATTCAGGGAAATAAAATTTCACATATTTAAAAGCCTGGTCCAGGTCTTTTTTCAGATCTGATGTTTCAGGATATGTTTTGGCCACTGAATCATATACTGATTTATTATTCCTGATAAATGCAGCAACACCTCCTGTATAATTTCCTTCGATGCCCAGGATATTCTGAATGAAAATGCTGACAAAGCCGGGATACTTTTTTTCAAGGGACATTAAACCGGTCTGAAGATTGTTTGTATCCAAACTGAAAAAATCTTTGTCAAACCTGCTTACCGGAATATTGACATCGATGCCAGAAACATCAGGTTTATCGTTGCCGTTGCAGGATAAAAAGATCAGAAACAGTGCAAGGGATATAATGCCGGGCTTTTTCATGGTCAGAAAACGATGATAATAATGAAATGTTGTACGAAAATACCTCATCGTAATTTCGCAGTATGAAAGTCGTTCTTGCACAGCAGAATTATCATATTGGCAATTTTGAAGAAAACACCCGTAAGATCATTGCGGCAATAGACTGGGCAAAAGCGACAAATGCAGACCTGGTGGTGTTTTCAGAGCTTTGCATTACTGGGTATCCACCACGCGATTTTCTCGAGTTTAAGGATTTTATAAAGAAATCCTATGATTGCCTTGATACAATAAAAGAGCATTGCGACAATATAGGCGTGCTTGTTGGAGCACCAGCGATCAATCCAAGAAAGGAGGGGAAAGATCTGTTCAATGCTGCCTTTCTGCTGCACGAAAAACAAATAAAGGCGGAAGTGCATAAAACACTTCTTCCCAATTATGATGTTTTTGATGAGTACAGGTATTTCGAACCCGCTTATGAATGGACAACAATACCATTCAAAGGAAAAAAACTTGCTGTTACCATTTGCGAGGATATCTGGAATATGGATGACAACCCAATGTATCGTATTACCCCAATGGAGCAGTTGATCAAGGAAAAGCCGGATTTGATGATCAATCTTTCTGCATCGCCGTATAATTATGCTCAGGATATTGTAAGGAAAAGTATTGTTCGAGCGCATTCCAATCATTACCGATTACCCATGATTTATTGCAATACGGTCGGTTCACAAACTGAAATTGTTTTTGATGGAGGCAGCCTGGTAAGTGATGTTAATGGCCGCATCGTGAAAGAGATGAAATATTTCGAAGAAGATCTTGCTGTCATTGAAACAGATGAATTGTTTACTAAGATTGAAAACCTTCCGCAGGAACCACATTATTATGCTGCTACAGAAGTAGGAAAAAATGTAAACACACTTGAATACTTAAAAGAGAAAAAAAATATTGAAGAGATATATCATGCACTGGTGTTGGGGATTAAAGATTATTTCTTCAAAATGGGATTTACAAAAGCAATTCTCGGCGCATCTGGAGGAATTGATAGTGCGATAACCCAGGTTCTTGCCGTTCATGCACTGGGAAAGGAAAATGTACGTGCAGTGTTGATGCCGTCACCCTATTCAACAGGTCATTCAGTTGCAGATGCAGAAGCATTATGCAAAAAATTGAACAACCCTTACGACATTATTGCCATTCGAGATATTTATGAATCATTTCTCACAACATTGAAACCGCAATTCGGCGATCTTCCATTCAGCATTGCTGAAGAAAATATTCAAAGCAGGACGAGAGGAAACCTCTTAATGGCGATTGCAAATAAATTCAATTATATCCTGTTAAATACTTCGAATAAAAGTGAACTGGCAACAGGATATGGAACATTATATGGTGATATGGCAGGTGGCCTGGGAGTGTTGGGCGATGTATACAAAACCCAGATTTATGCACTCGCACAATTTCTCAATCATGCCGATGAAGTGATACCATCACACATTATTACAAAACCACCTTCAGCAGAATTGCGTCCGGGACAGAAGGATAGCGACAGTCTGCCTGAATACGATCAACTTGACCAGGTGCTATACAGGTACATTGAAATGAGAGAAGGCCCATCAGAAATTATGGATGCAGGATTTGATGCAAAACTTGTGGACAGGGTTTTAAAACTTGTAAACAGGAATGAATACAAGCGAAATCAGTTTTGCCCGATCATTCGCGTAAGTCATAAAGCATTTGGCATCGGCCGGCGATTGCCGATCGTTGCCAAATACCTATCCTAAAATATTGATTAGTGTTTGAAAGTTGCAATTACAGTAACCGGGAAAGGAATGCTTGGAACAGTTACCTGTTTAGACATTACCAGGTTTGTTTCTGTTACTGATAAAACCTTGAACTCACCACTTGCACCCGCAAAAATTGCGGTATTGAATGTTACAGTGGTTTCATTATTACCCCATACCCAGGTAAATGGTGAGGTTTGAGGATCGCCAACATTACATTTTGTAGCACCTTCATCTATCGTACCAGTTCCATTTGCACTAATGGTGATTACATTATCGGTCTGGCATGCAGCAATGAATGAAGCAGGTACTGGTGAATCACCTGTTCCATTATTATCGGAATCAACCATAGCAGATTCATATTTCCATGAACCCTGGCTGACTAATTCAGTTTTAGTTTTTTCGTCATCATCATCATCCTTATCACATGCAACAAAAGGTGCGAGAAATAGTATTGACAAAAGCGGGAGAAAAAGCTGTTTTTTCATAGAGATTAAAGTTTTCACTAAAGTAATCTTTTTTACGCTTAAAAACGATGGTTCAGGCTGGTTTACGGTTAAGGATTGCTGATAGTATTATCTCGCATGGAAATTGCTTATAGATCATAATCCCATGATTTCTAAGGCAGTTTTTGCTGTTTAAAATATAAGAACTGCAGAACCTGTATTTTTAAGCCAACAATTACCCCATGTATAAAACCGCGGAGGATATCCGTCAACTGAATGAAAGAATTTCAGAGTCCGGAAAATTCGTTGAAAAATTAAGAGAAGAAGTCGGTGCAATCATTATTGGTCAGCCTGAAATGCTAGACAGGTTGCTGATTGGGCTTTTAAGTAATGGTCACGTATTGCTTGAAGGTGTTCCGGGTCTTGCAAAAACACTTACGATCAAATCACTTTCGCAGGCCATACATGCGAAATTCAGCAGGATACAATTCACACCTGACATGTTGCCTGCCGATGTTATTGGTACTTTGATCTACAACCAGCAGAAGAATGAATTTGTAGTACGCAAGGGACCCATCTTTGCCAATTTTATTTTGGCGGATGAGATCAACCGTGCACCTGCCAAAGTACAGAGCGCATTGCTGTAAGCAATGCAAGAGCGACAAATTACAATTGGCGACACTACTTATAAATTGGATGAACCATTCCTTGTACTTGCTACACAAAATCCATTGGAGCAGGAGGGAACGTATCCACTTCCGGAAGCACAACTTGATCGCTTCATCATGAAGGTGATAGTTGGTTATCCTAAAATGCATGAAGAACAACTGATCATTCGGCATAATGTGCAGGGACTTTCTCTACCTGCAGTAAGACAGGTTGTATCTGTTAGTGAAATTTTAAAAGCACGCGAACTGGTTCGACAGGTATACCTGGACGAAAAAATCGAACAGTACATTCTTGATATTGTTTTTGCAACACGCAATCCTGAAAAATACAAACTCGAAAAACTCAAACCATTGATCTCTTATGGTGCATCCCCACGAGGAAGCATCAATCTTGCTATTGCGGCAAAGGCCCAGGCGTTTTTAAATCGAAGAGGTTTCGTGATTCCAGAAGATATCCGCTCGATTGCAAATGATGTACTTCGACACCGGATTGGGCTGACGTACGAAGCAGAAGCAGAAAATGTGAATGTGGAGGATGTGATTGAGGATGTGTTGAAGGCGATAAATGTTCCTTAGGTCGCGAGAGGTTGATAATTGTGGTGAGTCGTGAGTCGTGAGTCGTGAGTTGTGAGTGGTGAGTGGGCAGAGGCAATGGGCAGTCGGCAGTACTCCAAATTGAACAGAGTTTTATATTGAAAGAATTAAGTGACTAGTATAATAAAAATCGAAAAAGAAATTAATCGAGGTATTTGGGTGTTCAACTGCCCACTGCCCACTGCCTACCAATATGCTAACCACCGCTGAAATACTAAAAAAAGTCCGCGAGCTCGAGATCAAGAGTAAAAAGCTTGCAGCTAATTTATTTACCGGGGAATATCACAGTGCATTTAAAGGGCGAGGGATGTCATTTAAAGAAGTTAGAGAATATGCGCCCGGTGATGATATTCGTTTTATTGACTGGAATGTTTCTG
>CAZCKF010000105.1:0-8662 GCA_964499155.1 uncultured Chitinophagaceae bacterium | reverse complement strand
ACCATGATGACGCACTTGAAATTCTTAATGATGGTTTTCTAAAAGTTTTCAGGGAAGTGAATCATTATAGTCCGGCATATTCAGATGTGGTGGGCTCATTTAAAGGATGGGTAAGAAAGATAATGGTGTATACGGCAATTGATCATTTCAGGAAAAATCAAAAGCACCAGGCTGTTGCAGAACTCGAGACAATTGTTTACCAGGTGCCTTCAGTTGGCGAGGATGCGGTAGAAAGAATTTCATACGATGAGATCATTGCTGCGATAAAAAATTTATCGCCAGCATATAGAACAGTATTGAACTTATTTATTATAGAGGGTTTGAGTCACGATGAGATAGCACAACAACTTGGAATATCCACGGGTACTTCCAAGTCAAATCTTGCAAAAGCAAGAAGGCAGTTGCAAAAAATATTGTATAAACAAAACCAGGTAATGCTTAGTAAAAATGTTGTCTGAAGAATTTGATAAAAGGTTAAGAGAAGCGGCGGAGCAACATCATCCTGCTTATGATGAATCAGCATGGAGTAAGATGAAGCATTTGCTTGATGTTCATATGCCTGTTGAAAAGGATAACCGCAGGAGGTTTGTTTTTTTCCTGTTGTTCCTTATTATCGGCATAGCTGTCACTTTCATGCTTGTAGATCAACCATGGGAAACTAAAATTGCAACCATTACTCCAGAAAATAACAAGACTGTTGGAAATAATAAAACTGCAGATCAAACATCTGTTACAAATGATGAGAAATCAGTTACTGTAACTGGAGGATCTGTGAAAGGCAATAATGTTTCCAACACCTTGATACTTAAAAAAGAATCAAATAATAATGTTGTAATAAGTTCCGGTTCTTCAACATCAAATATTAATAAAGGCACAAGCTTCATAATCCCCGCTTCGAAAAAGAAAGTTGAAAAAACGGGGAAGCTTTCACCTGATGAAGAATTTATTGTAAACGATTTTCAGAAAAGATCAGATGAAGGAAATTCCACAGATAAAAATGAAAATAAAACTGTTGTTGAGGAGGTGAATCCCCCTGCAATTGTTACTGAAAGGGAAGATTCAAATCAAAAGTTTACACCAGCTGCAAAAGAAACAGCCGAAAAAATAACGGAACAAAAAAATGTAGATAAAACAGGTGAAGTGGAAACACCTTCTGAAGAAACCCCAACTCCCGAGGAGACGGTAAAAGTTGAAAAATCAAATCCTGGTAAATTATTTATTACGGCATCTGTTGGTCCGGACATCAGTAAGGTCGGTCAATCAGCTTGGGGAGATACAAAGATTCAATACGGTGTCGGTGTTGGTTATTCATTGACAAAAAAGATTGCTTTGCGTACGGGATTTTATGTTTCTGATAAAATATATACTGCATCAGGTGACGAATACCATCCTAAAAAACCCGGGTATTACGATAAACTCCTGAGCGTAGATGCCAATTGTAAAATTTTTGAAATACCTGTTACCGTTGTTTACAGGTTCTATCAACGTCCCACCTTCCAGCTATTCGCTGCGGCTGGTGTAGCATCTGTTATCATGAAAACTGAAGATTACGGATATCACTATACGGATCTGTATGGCCAATATGGTTTTCATGAATATTATTATAAAAACCAAAACCGACACCTCTTTTCCACTGCATCAATTTCTGCAGGTCTTGATTATAAAATCACAAAGAGGTTTGCCTTACTTGCTGAACCTTATTTTAAACTTCCATTATCCGGCGTTGGAGAGGGATCCGTCAATTTGAAAAGTGCAGGTATTATGTTTTCAGGAAAATTTTCATTAGGCAATAGCCGGTAGATCAATTACAAGCAACCAATCTTTTAATTTTTCCGATTTATAGGTATGAGCGCAAAACAAACCACCAGCATTATTTTTTTATTGATTTTTTCAACCATCGTTGTCTATTCCTGCTCAAAAGGCGGAGGCGGCGGAGGAGGCACTCCCAATCCATGTGCCGGAGTAACCGTTGTAGTTAATGCTACTGTTACCAATGCCACAACAGTTGGCGGAAGTAATGGAAGTATCAATGCCACTGCTACCGGTGGTGCAAATTTTACTTTCAGCATTAATGGAGGTGCCTTCCAGGCATCAGGAAATTTTACCGGGCTTGTTAAAGGAACTTACACCGTTACAGCAAAAAGTGCCGATGGTTGCACTGGCTCAAAACAGTTCACCATCACCGAACCTGATCCGTGCGCAGGCGGCAATGGTCCCGCTGCACAAGCAACCGTGCAGGCAGTTACACCCTGTGGTCCTGCCAATGGTAGTATAACGGTTACGGTTACTGGCGGTACCGCTCCATTTACTTACAGTTTAAATGGGGGAGCATTCCAGGCATCGAATATTTTTAACAGCCTTGGAACCGGGAATTACACAGTTACTGTGAAGGATGCAAATAATTGTCAGGGCAGCGCGAATCCTTCAGTTGGTAATCAGCCCGCGGGACCATTATTCGCCGCGGTCCGTACCCTTATTAATAACAATTGTACAAGTTGCCATAATGGTACTTTAAGTGAAGGTGGAATGAATTTTACTGTCGATTGCAACATCGTTAACAACAAAGACCGAATTAAGGCAAGAGCTGTGGATGCCAATCCATCTGTAATGCCACCTACTGGATTTCTTCCTGCATCAGAGCGCCAGAAAATTGTTGACTGGATCAATGCTGGTGGAACGTTTGTGAATTAAAGTGGTGAGTGGTCAGTAGTGAGTGGTCAGTAATCGCGAAATCTTTCCTTTGATTCCGGAATGCCATTTATATAGGAGCCCCCAATCCAAAATCCAAAATCCAAAATCCAAATTTCAAAATCTCATCCCCTGCCCCAGCGAAACGAAGCAATATCAAATCCACACAGATCCAACACGCGGTCGGTAACTGTTGCTGCCACGGCTTCAATGTCTGATGGCTTACTGTAGAAAGATGGAGTTGCCGGGCAAATGATTCCACCTGCAAGTGTTACAGTTTCCATATTTCTGATGTGAATCAGGTTGTAAGGTGTTTCCCGTACCACACACACAAGCTTTCTTCTTTCTTTAAGGATCACATCAGCTGCGCGTGTTATAAGATCATTTGAAATACCTGCTGCAATTCTTCCAAGCGTTCCCATTGAACAAGGAATTGCGATCATTGTATCGTAGCCTGCCGAACCTGATGCAAAAGGTGCATTGAAATCATTGTTTTCAAAAAGATGCTTTGAATATTTTGAATAATCTTCATTACCAAGCTCAGTTTTCCAAACCTGTCGTGCATTGTTGGTCATGATAATGCCAAGATCTTTCCACTGGTCCTTAATAGCATGTAGTTTCTCTAGAATCTGTTTTGCATAAATAGATCCACTCGCACCAGTAACAGCAATTACAATTTTTCGGTTATGCATAGAACGAAGGTCGCTGTTTTTGTAGGAATGGAAATATAGTGGAAAAGGATAATTTGTCTGTCAAAGTCGAAGAGCCTGATTGAGGGGAGGTGAGTGAGTGGGCAGTTTTTTGGAAGAGTCTTTATTAAAAAACATTTTGTAATAAATGTTTATTGCCGATATTAGAGATGAATTTTCATAGGATAAGGTTTAATGGTTAATGGTTTTATGATTAGGGACCTTCTGAGTAATCGGGAGGTTCTTTTTTTATAGTAGAGGGCTTAAATGCTGGAGTGAAAAGTGAATAGTGAAAAGTGAATGGTTTACTACTGGTATCGAAATTGAAAACAATTTGAGTTAGAATTTGAATTTTAGGATTCAAATGGAGGGAATCTTCGATACCTGTAAGTAAATCAAAAATCAAAAACCAAAAATCAAAAATCAAAAATAAAGAAGCTCCGGTGTTTCCACCAAAGCCCATTAATTATTTAAAATTTTATTTCATCCTATAATGCACATCGTACATCGTACATCAAACATCGTACATCAAAACGCTTTCTGACCCTGCGTTGGAGTTTTGCCACCAGTTGTATTCTGGTTACCCAAATTCTCATACACCCAGTTCGTCATCTTGCTCCATAGGTGGAATGATGTATTGCCGCCGAAGATGCCATGATTTTTATTGGGATAGTAAGCGCTTTCGAAATCTACATTCTTTTGCACCAGCGCTTCGATCATTTGCACTGCATTCTGGAAGTGTACATTGTCATCAGCCGTACCGTGAATGATCAAATATTTTCCTTTGATCTTGTCGACATGATTGATGGGTGAGTTGTCATCATAGCCTTTTGGATTTTCCTGAGGTGTTCTCATATACCTCTCGGTATAAATATTATCATAATATCTCCAGGAAGTAACTGGTGCTACAGCGATTGCTGCACTGAAAATATCTGCACCTTTCGTGATAGCGAGTGAACTCATGAAACCACCATAGCTCCATCCATAGTGACCAATCTTTGCCTTGTCTACAAACCTCATGTTGTTTGCAAGATATTTTGCAGCATCGATCTGGTCTTCGATTTCATATTTACCTAATTGCAGATATGTTTTCTTTTTAAATTCTTCACCACGGAAACCAGTACCTGTATTGTCCACACTGACAACTATAAATCCTCTTTGAGAAAGCAGGTGATGCCAGTAGCTTACACTACCAAAACGATTTGCAACTGTTTGAGAACCTGGACCACCATAATTGCAAAACAAAACTGGATATTGTTTGTTGGGATCAAAATTTGTAGGCTTTAGCATCCATGCATTAAGTGTATCACCTTTTGAATTGGGTATTTTTAAAAACTCTGCTTTTCCAACTTCATATTCTGCAAGTTTTGCTTTCAACTTCGCGTTGTCACCAAGCGTTTTTGTTTTTGTTGCAGTAATACCATTTTTCCCTTTGTTGATCTTGTAAGCATACACGCTTTGAGGAGTGTTAATGTCTGAATGATAATCATAGAACTCACTAAGCTTATCATTAAATACGATCCGGTGCCAGCCTGTTCCTTGGGTTAGCTGGGTATGTTTTTTTCCTGTGAAATCAGTTACAAATAAATGACGGTCGAGTGGGGTGGGGTATGCACTTGTATAATAAATGATCTTATTATCCTCATCGATCCCATTAACATCAGTGAATTCATAATTTCCTTTTGTGATCTGTGTTTTGGTCTTGCCATCCATACTGTAGAGGTATAAATGCCTGAAACCATTCATCTCACTGGCGAACATGAAATGCTTTCCATCCTTTAAAAATTTCCACTCATCGTTTATCTCGATAAAATATTTGTTTTTTTCCTCGTACAGTGTGCGGGCAGCACCTGTTTGAGCATTTGTCTGTAAAAGTTTTAAATGGTTCTGGTGACGATTCATCCAGAATACAACAAGGCTGTTGTCATCCTGCGTCCACTTGATGCGTGGAATGTAAATATCACCCTGTTCGTATTGCGCTTTTACGTCTGCACCTGTGGCCAGATTGTAAATATGAATTTCTACCACTGAATTGCTGTCACCTGCTTTTGGGTATTTATACCGATAATCTTTGTTGTACTGATTGTCATAAATGGTCATGTTGTATTCTTTCACCCTGCTCTCATCAAATTTGTAATATGCGATGAAATTTCCTTTCGGACTCCATTCAAATGCGCGCGTAAATTCAAACTCTTCCTCATACACCCAATCACAATTACCATTAATAATGTGATTCCATTTTCCATCTTTTGTTACCGCCTTATGTGTGTTGGATGCGATATCGTAGATGTACAGGTTGTTGTCAAAAACGTACGCAACCTTGCTGCCGTCTGGAGAAAAAGTAGGATGAAGCACTTTTCCTTCGTTCAGACGTATTGTCTTTTTAGTCGCAACGTCATACACATATGCCGTTGATTTTGATGAACGGCGATAGATCGGTTCGCGACCATTAAAAAATATTATTCTCTTTCTATCAGCACTCAGTTGGTAATCACCTGTATTGATCTTTTTTCCAGCAGCATCCATCACACTTTGGGGATCAATAATGCTGTCGAGGGGTAGTTCGGCAAAACCAGGAACAAATTCATTCCTGAATGTTCCTTTTTTATAAATATCCTCAAGGGTGATCTGTTTTTTCTGAGCAATCGCAAGAACGGGGACGAAAAGGAATAAAACCAGAAGTTTTCGCATGTTTCAAATTTTGGAAGGTAAAAATAACGGAAAGCCTATTTTGTCAACAGCCGTACAAATAAAAAGCCGCCTCTTGTTAAAGGCGGCTTTCGTTTTAACGTTTATATATTATTTAGCTGTGGCTTCAGCCATATCTGGAATTAATTCGGCCTTGTATTTACCCGCATCAAGTTTCTTTTTTGTTTCCTCAAAAGCTTTTAATGTGAGCTGGATATCCTCATCCGTATGCGCTGCGGTCGGGATCAGCCTGTAAATGATATGTCCTTTTGGAATTACCGGATATACTACGATGGAAGCGAAAATGTGATAATTCTCACGGAGATCCATCACCATTTGTGTTGCTTCTTCAACGCCGCCTTCCATGTAAACCGGAGTAACAGGGCTGTCGGTTTTTCCTATGTCAAACCCTCTTTCCTTTAAACCATTCTGAAGTTTGAGGGCATTTTCCCAAAGCTTGTTCTTTAATTCCGGTCTTGTACGAAGCATTTCGAGTCTCTTTAAATTCCCGATCACGATTGGCATCGGGAGACTCTTAGCAAAAATCTGGCTTCGAATATTGTAACGGATATAGTCAATGATCGATTTATCTCCGGCAACGAATGCACCAATAGATGCCATCGACTTCGCAAAAGTTGAAAAATACAGATCAATTTTATCCTGTACACCCTGGGCTTCACCTGCACCTGCACCTGTTTTACCCAGCGTTCCAAATCCATGAGCGTCAATCATATTTTGATTTTAATTCAGCAATTTCTTTCAATCGACCCTGGTCGCCAGCCATTCCAAATACACCTTCAGTGATTACCAGTATGCCACCCTTGCCCTGCTTTTCAATAAGGGATGAAGCGCGTTGTAATTGCTTTTCAAAATCTGTTACATCATTGTGTTTGAAAACATACCTGTGGCCAGGGTGAAGCCTGAGACCATCAATAATACAGGCATGGCTTTCTGCGTCATACACAACAACATCATGGCGGCTGCAAAGAACATCTATGATACTAACCATTCCCTGGTAGCCATAGTTCAATAGAATAGAATCTTCCTTTTCAACAAATTCAGCCAATTCTCTTTCGAGTTGCTCATGCTGGTTTGAGTTTCCGCTCATCATACGGGCACCCATGGGAAGGGCTAACCCAAATTTTGAAGCAGCGTCAGCATCTACTTTTCGAACTTCCGGATGATTGGCCAGGCCGAGATAGTTGTTCAGGCTCCATACAATCATTTCCTTACCCCGGAATTTCATCCGGCTGCCGATATCACCCTCTAGTTTGGGAAATGCGAAATATCCGTGGGCTCTCTCGCGGAACTGACCAAGAGGGCCGTAATTCTTTACCAGTCTCTCAAAAATATCCGCCATATTGTTATTAAGTTATTGGTTTTTATCTCTGGTTTAATGGGCGCAAAGGTAATTTTAAAAGTTCAAACTTGGCTGCCAGCCGACGCATCCTTCACGTAAATTGCTATTGATTTTCAACGTTTAAAAAATGAGAAAGCCGTTATTAGCATTTTTTTGTCTTCTGCTCCTTGTAAGCGGACGAGCACAGCAGCAGGGAATCAGCCGACCAAAACTGGTGGTTGGAATCATGGTGGATCAAATGCGCTGGGATTTTTTATACCGGTATTATGATCGTTATAGTCCGACTGGTGGTTTTAAAAGAATGTTGAACCAGGGATTTACCTGCGACAATGGATTCATTCCCTACGCACAAACATTGACAGGTGCGGGACATGCATGTGTATACACAGGCAGTGTGCCGGCCGTGAATGGAATTACAGGAAACGCGTGGTATGACAGGCAATTAAAAAGGACTGTGTATTGTACGGATGACAGCACGGTTAGTGCAGTGGGTGGCACTGGCAACGTTGGACAGCATTCACCGAAAAATTTGTTTTCAAATACAATTGGTGATGAACTGCGCCTGGCTACCAATTTCAGAAGCAAGGTGATTGCTGTTGCATTCAAAGATCGCGCTTCGATATTTCCTGCAGGTCATACTGCTAATGGAGCGTACTGGTATGATGGAAGAACGGGAAACTGGATTACATCCACACATTATCGTACCACCTTACCCGAGTGGGTAGAAAAACTGAATGCGAAAAAATTACCAGACACTTATTATGCAAAGGGATGGATTACTTTATATCCCATCAACACCTATAAACAAAGCACTGAGGATACACAATCATACGAAGCAAGATCATTCGGAACTCAAAATTCGTTTCCCTATTCGTTTGAGCAGTATATCGGAAAAAATTATGGCCCCTTCGGTACAACTCCGCATGGAAACACTTTTACAGTTGATGCTGCAAAAGCAGCTATTGAAGGTGAAAATCTTGGCTCGGATGAATTCACAGATTTATTGGCAGTAAGTTTTTCACAACCTGATTATATAGGTCATGCAACAGGACCTAATTCAATTGAAGTGGAAGACACCTACCTGAGACTTGATAAAGATCTTGGAGATCTGGTTAATTACCTTGATACGAAAGTTGGGAAAGGAAAATATCTCGTATTTCTGACAGCAGACCATGGTGTTGCGCACATACCTGCATTTCTTGAGGAAAATAATCATGCAGGCGGAACTATTCGCATG
>CAZCKF010000104.1:7338-8677 GCA_964499155.1 uncultured Chitinophagaceae bacterium | reverse complement strand
ATGATCGCTTCCACTTCAACATCCCTGCTCAACTCATGCATGGCTGTAAAAGCATTTGGTACGGTAGTTACTTTGTATTTTCTGTTGAAGATCGTCTGCAACAGAAATCGCATCGGCTTATTATCGTTAATTACCAGTATTGTTTTGTTCATGACGGATCAAAATTTTCAGTGCCAACATGGAACTGATCATTTTGGCGTCCTCATAAGTTCGTCGGAAAATCGAAAGGAATGGAATTAATGGTGGCCTTTAGGAATTTGGAAATAAAATAATAACCTGACTGTTTTTACATGTGCAGGCAATCGCAAATGAGATTTCTAGGAAATTTGGAGGCTTGTTAGAGGTTTATCAACGAGATAAAAGAGGATCGGTGGTGTTAATTACAGGAAACGCGAATGTAGAATAATAAAACGAAAAAGTGAAATTACCTTATCATTAATTAAAATACAAACAAGTTTTTTAGAAAATTTCTGAAACACAAATATAAATCCCCCAAATCAATTAATCATACCACGTTAGTTGTAATATCAGATCTGCGCGAAGCCTTCTCCCACAAAACGGATTGCTTTTTTGAAACAAACCGAATGAACCCCAGATACAGAGACACATTCATGAATAGAAAATAATACGGGATATAAAACATTTTCACTTTCAGATTCCTGCTGGCAAATATCCATCCGAGTAAGGCAAACGCGTAAAAAAACACTTGCATCAAAAATGTTATTTGATAGACCAGGCCTGCATTTGAGAGCAACAATATCAAATTGAAAATGAAAATAAGCGGCAGGAAAAGCGGGCATGCAGTCCAGCGCAAAACCCTGTGTGAAATGTATTGGAATGAAAGCCTGGGGTAGCGGATTATGTTGAGCAGTCCGCGCAACATGTACATTGCCTGGAAACCTCCTGCACTGATCCTCACCTTCCTTTTCTGTTCGTCCTGCATTGAATCGGATGGCGATTCCATGGCAAATGCGCCGGGTTCATATTCCACCCTGTATCCACGTTCGCATATTTTCAGGGAAATAATGAAATCATCCAGCAAAACATTTTCAGGAACAGGCTCGAACAAATTTGTTCTGACAGAAAACAATTCACCGGCAGCACCAACCACTGTATAAAACTCAGCATCAAGCTTTTTTAGCACCGATTCGTATTTCCAGTATGCTCCTTCACCCACACCGGCGGCAGTATCACCAGAAGGATCAACCACTTTTTTCTCCCCTGCAACACCACCCACCGTTTCATCCTGGTAATGTCGCATGATGCGAGTAATGCTTTCTTTATTTAATAATGTATTGGCATCACAAAAAACAACATAGGGTGTGGTTACAAATTGCAT
>CAZCKF010000104.1:0-7309 GCA_964499155.1 uncultured Chitinophagaceae bacterium | reverse complement strand
GTTGATTTTCATGTAATAACCTAACCTGGGGGTATTCGCGGATGTGGTCCGGCGTACCGTCTGTAGAACCGTCGGTAACAAAAATCACTTCAAGCAACCCTGCAGGATAATCCAGCGATAAGGTGTTGTCTATTTTTTTTCTGATAAAGTCCTTTTCATTAAATGCTGCAATCACCAGGGTGACAGGAGGGGTGAAGGATTCGGTTGGTGTTTTGCGTTTTCTTTTTAAACGTACCAATATATATATAAGTAAACCATAGCCGATATAGCTGTAAAAAACAGTAAATAAGAAAAGCCAGAAAAGAATTTTGATAAACAACATCAGGTAACCGGTTCACATTCGTGCAATACAAAGAACAACATTCTGCTGAATGAAAATGCAAAATATTGTGTTCAACGATTTCCGCATACGCATGTCAGTAACTTGTGCGTTTGAAAAAAAATCACACATTAAAGTTTTGTCTTTTCCATTTTGGCGCTTACCTTAGCCGCTCGATTGCACCAAGCAACGATTACCCTTGATAGAATTCCAGTCCTGAAATTTCCACCTTTTCCAAAGTTTTCCTGAAAGCCAGAACACCATCCTCCAGTATCACTATTACACCCTTTATCGCTTTACCATCGATCCAAGATTCTTTACGGAAACACTAACCTCTGGAGAGCATTAACTGTTTTTGGATTACAAACCTTTAATTGAGATGAAAAGAATCTTCTTCCCCCTATTGACGGCTGTATTATTATTAGCCGGAGCAACGCTCCATGCACAACCCGGAGTACTCGATCCCGCCGACCCGGAGATCGTTTTTTCTTCAAGCAATCAACCTCCTGCTCCCACATGGGCAAATATGTCCAAGTGGGGACATACAAAACGCCTGTCGTGGAATTCATTTACCGCAGGATATAAATGTTATTATTTCAAAGGGATTGCTATCCGTTTGAAATTTCCAAAAAGCTACCAGCACAATGTAAACGACGGGAAGAAATATCCCGTTTTCGTGTTTCTACATGGACTGGGCGAAAGAGGAAACATCTGGGACAATGAATGGTCACTGCTTCATGGCGGGCAAAAGCACGCGCAGATGGTTGACAATAACTCATATGATGGATTCCTGGTTTATCCGCAAAACCAATCCGGATTTTCCAATTCAAGTTTTCCGATGATCACCAACTTCATCGATTCGCTCGAGAAGTATGTAAAAGCAGATCTTGATCGCGTAGTGGTCAGTGGTCTTTCATCCGGTGGTCAGGGTGTTTGGGATTTTTGTGCCGACTACTCAAAATATTTTGCAACTGCCATCCCCATCGCTGCAGCCCAGCTTGAGGATATGAACTATTTTAATAACTACATCAACATGCCGCTGTGGGTCACCAATGGTGGTCTCGACAGAAACCCGGATCCGGGAACGGCAACTACGGTGATCAACGAATTCAGGAACAGAGGCGGTGAGCTAAAACAAACTTATTATCCAACACTCGCACACGGGGTTTGGAATACTTTCTGGAACGAACCAACGTATTGGCCTTATTTGAGTGCAAGACACAAGGCCGATCCAAATGTGCATTTTGGACGAAATGAATTTTGTCCGAATGAACCTGTGAACGCTGTCCTGGGATTGCAGCCCGGCTTTAATGCTTATGAGTGGATGAGAGATGATGTGATCATTCCGGGTGCTACAACCAACCAGATAACGGCAACACAGTACGGAACATACAAAGCGCGTTTCAGAAGAACAGCCACTTCAGCATGGTCTGAATGGTCACCACATCCGGTTGTAATTGGAATTAAACCTCCAACAATTACTCCGCCGATCCAAATTAATGGACTTCGTTCAAACGTTCTCCCTTCACCAGATGGCAGCACCACTGTTCCTTTAATGGTGCCTGATACATATTCTGGTTACGAATGGAGAAGAGTAAGTGATAACGCAATCGTTAGTACAACGAATACGTACAACGCTGCTCCGGGACAATACAAAGTGAAAGTGCAGGAGCAGTTTGGATGCACCAGTGATTTTTCTCCAAACTTTACAGTTGTTCCAACTGCCGGTACAAATTTGCCTGACAAAGCAAGTAACCTCCTTGTATCTGCTATTTCAAATACGCAGATCCAGGTTGATTGGAGCGATAATCCAACTCCTGCATTTAATGAAACTGGATTTGAAGTTTATCGCAGGTCAACGGCAACAGGTCCTTATACACTTGTAAAAATTACAGGTGCAGACGAACTTTCTTTCCTCGACGCAAATCTTTCTGCGGGTCAGCGATATTATTACATCGTACGCGCAGTGAATGCAACAGGTGCGGCTGCCATCAGCGATGAAAAATCTGCAGTCACACTGTCAGATACCAAAATTCCTTCAGCTCCGGGAAATCTGCAGATCACAGGAACTACAAGATTCTCTATTTCATTATCATGGTTACCATCGACAGATGATGTTGGTATAGATAAATATGATGTATACGTTAATGGTGTGAAATCATACACTACAACCGGTACAACATTTACCGTGAACAACCTTGAATCTCTGCAGACATACAATTTGTATGTTAAGGCAAGAGATCTTTCAGGAAATATTTCACCAGCAAGTAACCAGGTAACAGGTGTAGCTCAACTGACCGGCCTTACATATAAATATTATGAAGGAACCGGTTGGTCAGTATTGCCTGATTTCAACAACCTCACACCTGTTGAAACTGGTATGGTTACAAACGTATCCATCGCTCCGCGCAACAGAAACGATAATATAGGTTTCCTCTGGGAGGGATACATTAAGATCCCTGTTACAGGAACGTACTATTTCGAGACGAGATCTGACGATGGAAGTAAATTATACATTGGTAGTTACAGCCATACTGCTACGCCGGTTGCAAACAATGATGGTTTGCACGGCATGCAATACCGCGGTGGAAACATTACACTCACTGCAGGTCTTCACCCGATCGCCATTACTTTCTTTGAAGCAACAGGCGGTGAGGGTATGGAAGTTTACTGGACTTCAACTGCAGCAGGCATCAACACAAGACAATTAATTCCAAACAGTGCGTTCAACGATAACGTTGCACCTGCAGGAACGATTCCGGCAGCACCGCAATACGTGAGAGCAACTCCATTGTCATATAATGTGATCGGGTTGAACTGGAATGATGTAAGCAACAATGAAACCGGATTTGAAATTTCAAGAGCAACGAATCTGGTTGGACCGTTCACCCAGATTGCACGTGTAGCACCCGGAGTTACATCTTACCATGACAGCAGTTGCAATGCATCAACACGTTATTATTACATGCTTCGTTCGATCGGTACAGCAGGCGAATCAGCATTTGTTTCTGCATACAATGAAGCTCAGTGGAAATTCAATAACAACTACAACGATTCAAGCCTGAACAACAGGTCGCTTACACAAACAAACAATCCTACATTTGATGCGGCCGATAAGGTAGAAGGCACGCATTCGATCAGGTTCAATGGTACAAGCCAGAGCGTTCGTATCAATAACACAAGTTCATTCCTGCAGGAAGCTTATGCAGAAAGAACAATTGCTTTGTGGTTTAAATCTCAGAGCAATACTGGTAACAGGATATTGTTTGATATTGGTGGAAGCGATGACGGGCTTGCACTTCGTTTGAATTCAAACTCATTGATTGCAGGAGTCGCGAGCAACAATACAAGAAATACAATTACAGAATCCTTCAACAGTTCTGCATGGAATCACGTTGCAGTTGTCTACAACAGGAATTCTATCAAACTATTCCTGAATGGAAATGAAGTGGAAGCAAACAATTCACTTTCATTTACCAGTATAACAACCACAACGAACGGTGCAAGAATTGGCGCCACTGAAAGCAGCAATGCATTCAATACAACAACAGGTTTCTTCCAGGGATGGATGGATAATTTTGTCATCATCAACAGCGCTCTTCCTCAATCAGGAATTCAGGCGTTGATGAATAATACATTCCTTGCTTCAAATGCTACAACAACAACACTTCCTCCAGTGCCTGGAACACCTTCAGCACTCACAGGAACTGCTTTGTCGTCATCAGAGATCTCGTTGACGTGGAATGACAACACAAACCAGGACCTTGCTTATGAAGTTTGGAGATCAAGCAATGGAAATTCAAATTTCCGTTTGATCGCAACCATTACAGATACATCCGGCATTCAGGCATCCTATATTGATTCAGGCCTGTATGCAAATGCTTCTTATTTCTATAAAGTAAGAGCGAAAGGTATTGGCGGATTTACGCCTTACACAACTGAAGTGAATGTAACAACGACTAATAATCCTCCTGCATTTACTGTCATTGAGAATTTCACGATGCGCCATAGCACATCTAAAACGCTCAATATTTCTGCGGTTGATGTAGATGGTTCAGTTGTAACACTCAGTGCACCAGCGGTGCCTTCATTTGGAACTTTCACACCCGGTGCGGGAGGTACTGCAACGGTTGTACTTAATCCTTCTGCGGTAAATCTTGGATCATTCCCATTAAGGATCATTGCAACAGATGCAAATGATGGTGCAGATACACTGGATGTGATCGTAAGTGTGAATGATAATTATGTACCATCGATCAGCCCGATCAGCAACATAATAGTTAATGAAGGATCGAACACCAACATTCCCGTAACTGCAAATGACCTTGATGGTAATGCAGGTCTGACATGGTCTGCTTCAGGGTTGCCTTCATTTGTTACACTCACTCCGGGAGCACCAGGATCAGCAACAATAAGTGTTGCACCGGGATTTGCTCATTCAGGATCTTATTCAGCAAGTGTATCAGTAGATGACGGCAATGGTGGATCGGATGTAAAATCAATCATCATTACAGTGGTTGAAACAAATCCAAGCACAAATACAGTATTTGTAAAAATCAAGCATAACACGAGCCCTGCTGCACCAGCACCATGGAATAACATAACAGGTTTGAGTACCTCAAATTTGCAGAATACGAATGGAAATGCTTCTGGCATTGGTGTCGCATTCCAGACCACAGCATGGAATACATTTAATGAAGGACCAGTAACAGGAAATAATTCAGGAGTATACATTGATGATGTAATTCGTGATCACTACTGGTTTGGAATTTATGGAGCACCAAATGCTGTTGATGTAAATATCACAGGTTTGGATCCTGCTAAAACTTACAGGATCACCATGTTCGCAACAAGTAAGTGGGCAGGTGCACCAGATAATGGAACAACTGTGTTCACACACAATGGAGTTGCTAAACCATTGTATGTTCAGAACAATACGCAGAACACGGTGAACTTTACAAACATTACTCCGAATGCATCAGGTGTTATCACATTTAATATGAGCAAAGAGGGAACAACACCGGTTGGTTACCTGAATGCGCTTGTAATAGAAGAATTATTCAATGATGGAACTGCACCTGTTAAGCCTACCAATCTTACAGCACAGAACTTACCAAATGGTCACGTGAGATTGAGCTGGAAAGATGTTGCATACAATGAAGGAAGTTATATCGTTTACAGGTCGGCGACTGAAAATGGAACCTATACTCCATTGAATTCCGGAGCCAACAATGCAAATGATTCAACGTACAACGATCCAACAGCATTGAGCCGCACTACCTATTACTACAAGGTGATGGCGGTGAATGATGCGGGTAACTCAGGTTTGACTGATGCTGTTTCGATCACAACGATCAACAAGGCACCGGTTGTACCTGTCATTCCGAATGCGTTTGTAAAAACTGGCAACAGTATTAATGTAAACGTTTCAGGAACTGATGATGCAGGAGAAATTCTTTCAATGACAGTAACTGAACTTCCTGCATTCGCAGTTTTCCAGAATAATGGAAATGGAACAGGTCAGATTGTATTCACACCTGGTTCAAATGATATCGGTGTTTACACAGGTATCACAGTTCAGGTAAATGATAATTATGGTGGAAGCACAACGCGCACATTTGATGTGACAGTGGCCGACAGGACAACGCGTTCATTCTATGTGAACTTCGGTACGCAGAATGACCAGCCTGCTCCTAAGCCATGGAACAATATGTTGTCTTATCCATTTGGTGGGCTTGTATTAAATAACCTGAGAGATGAAGCAGATGTTGCAACTTCTTACAGTGTTTCATTACTTGACCAGTGGACAGGAAACAATATTGGTGGAATGATTACAGGTAACAACAGTGGTGTTCATCCGGATGAAGTGATTCGCACAGGTTGGTTTGAATCATCCACTGCTGCGCGAAGAATTCAATTCAGCGGGTTGAATCCTGCTAAGAGATACAACATCGCAGTGATGAGCAGTGTGAATGCAGGATACTCTGGAAATGCGACCTACAATTGCAATGGACAGAACGTTACATTGAACAGCAGGTACAATAGCAACCAGACTGCAAACCTCAACAGGCTTACACCAAATGCAAGCGGACAACTCGTGGTTTCAATTACGAAAGCTGCAGGTGAAAACTTTGCATACGTGAACAGCATTGTGCTGGAAGAATATGATGATACAGTTGCAATCGTTCGCCCAATCAACCTTTATGCTGAAGCAGATTCAATTTCAAAAGTGAAATTGATCTGGTCAGACCGTTCGAATAATGAAACAGGTTTCCAGATCTGGAGATCTACTTCACCGAACAGCGGGTACGTTCTGGCAGCTACGACTGCAGCAAATGCAACGACACATACATTCTCAACACTTGCTTCTAACACAAGGCACTATTTCCGCATCAATGCAATTAATGGAAGCGGACCAAGTACTGCAAGTAATACGGTGAATGCGAAGACGGCTGGAAAGATCGTGTACATCGATCTTGAAGCAAGCTTCCCACCACCAGCGCCATGGAATGGAACAAATGCGCAACTTGTTGACAATGTGAAAATTTTCAACCTGAAAAATAACCTGCTGCAACCAACAGGATTTACAATGGATGTGATCCATGGATTCAACGACGAATTCGGTGGTGGACTAACCAATGGTATCTACCCGGATAACGTAATGATCTCCAATTTCTGGCTGGATGTAAACCAGATTGCGCACATCAAGTTTGAAAATCTTGACCAGTCTAAGAAATACAGGTTGCGTTTCTTCGGAAGCAGTGACTGGGGTAATCTTGTTGACTTCACTTCGACTTACACAGTGAATGGTCAGACACGTTACCTGAATTGTTACAAGAACAATTCAAAGGCAGTATTCATTGACAATGTTGCACCGACAAGCGATGGAGAAATTGAAGCATTTGTTTCAACGACACCAACAGCGGCTTATGGATTCGCAGGAGCAATCCTTATTGAATCTTATGATCACGATGCAGTTTCTGAAACACC
>CAZCKF010000103.1:0-8700 GCA_964499155.1 uncultured Chitinophagaceae bacterium | reverse complement strand
ATTTCGAAACACTTGTCAATCCATGTCAGCCCATTCCCCGCTATATCCAGGCATTTACCGGGATCAATGATGACATGGTGAAAGATTCTCCAAAATTTGATGAAGTGGCTGAAAAGGTTTACCAGATGCTTTGTTCAAATGTATTTGTGGCCCACAATGTAAATTTTGATTATTCTTTTATAAAATGTCATCTTGAAACAAGAGGATATTCCTTCAACACAAAAAGATTGTGTACGGTAAGACTGAGCCGAAAGATCCTTCCAGGATTTCCATCTTACAGCCTTGGTAATTTGTGCAATTCGATGAACATTCATATTGAAAATCGACACCGTGCGGGAGGAGATGCATTGGCTACTGTAAAAGTTTTTGAACAATTGCTTGCTGCAGATAAGGAAAAGTTTATTGAGCAGAGCCTGAACAGGATGTTTCGTGAACAAACCTTACCACCCAATGTGCCAAAAGAACATTTCGAAAACCTACCATCAACTCCGGGTGTATATTATTTCCATGATAAAAAAGGCAAAGTAATTTACGTTGGCAAGGCACGAAACCTGAGCCAACGTGTACATAGTCATTTTACAGGACCTGCAGATTCAAGACAAAAACAAAATTTTATAAGGTACACGCATTCGATTTCATTTGAAAAATGCGCTACTGAATTAATGGCCTGCATACTCGAATCTTCGGAGATCAAAAAATTATGGCCTGCTTTCAATTATGCACAAAAAAGATGGGAAGATATTTATGGCCTGTTTTGTTTTCCTGATCAAAATGGATACCTAAGGCTTGCAGTTGAAAAAAACAAAAAACATATAACACCCATCCATACATTTCATTACATCGCTGAAGGACATGGAATTTTAAGAAAGTTGATTGGAAAGTATGACCTCTGTCCAAAATTGTGTTATATGCAAACCGACAGTGATCGTTGTGAGTCGATCAATGGCAGCACATGCAGGGGAGCTTGTGAATGCAATGAATTGCCAGGTGATTACAACAAACGGGTTAAAGAAGCTATAGAATCACTTGCATCACTTCCGTCATATTGTTGACAAAGGATTGTACGAAGAACATTCATCCTGTATTGTTGTTGAAAGGGGAAAACTTTACGGCATGGGTTACATCCCCAAAGAAATACAGATCACACAACTTGAAGATGCCAAGGAATATGTAAAGCTGTATCGCGACAACAGTACGATCCGAAATATGCTCAATACGCATGTGAGCAGGAACCCGAGGAATGTGAAACACTTTTAAAATTCAGCTGTTGGCTTTTGGAGACACTATAGTGGCTAATGGTTTACTACGAAGCTGCCCTTGAAGCCTGAAGCCTGAAGCCTGAATCCTGAAGCCTATCAGTTTTTCTTCACCTCCAACAATTCAATTTCAAATACCAGTACCGATCCGCCTGGAATCGGACCATAATCCTGAGTGCCATAGCCAATCGTATGTGGGATATATAATTTCCATTTAGAACCTACTGGCATTAATAATAAAGCTTCAGTCCATCCACGGATAACTCCGCCAACAGAAAATGTAATGGGTTCTCCGCGCTTATAGGAATTATCAACCTCAGTTCCGTCAAGAAGAGTACCGGCATAGTGTGCAACAACAGAATCACTTGCTGTTGGTTTTACACCAGTTCCCATTGTAATCCTGATGCAGTTGTAACAACGCCAGCCTTCTTCTTATTTGCTTCTAAAAATTTCTCCCCTGCTTCTATTGTCGGTTTTGATTTGGATTCCTGCACATTATTCATGTAGGTCATGATGCAATTATTTGCCTGCATATCATCAAGCAGTGGCTTTTTGTTGCCCATGATATCTTCAACTGCTTTCGCAATGGCTGCAGAATTAAGTTTTGTAATCCCCTGTTGTTTATAAAAATTGGCAACGCTAAGTCCGATAGCATAACTCGCAGAATCAGCCTGCGTTTTCAGGTATTTAACTGGGGGGGTAAATACTGGTGGCTTCTTAGCAGATGTGGAGGGTTTTGCTTTTTGTGCGGATACGGCAGTTGCGAATAAAATTGCGCAACATAAAATCGATGTTTTCATTTTGATTTATTAAGGTGCAAAAATAATCTTAAGTAGCTGATGCCCATGATGCGCCATCAATTAATTTCGTTAACCTGATGTTACGATCATCAATTGCACTGTATAAAAATGCATATACAGGTTTGTCCCCGCAAGTTTGGCTTCTTTCACTGGTGATGCTTATCAACAGGAGCGGAACCATGGTTATCCCATTCCTGACTGTTTATTTGAGACAGGAGTTGCATTTTACGATAAGTGAAGCGGGAATAATTATGGGTTTTTTTGGTATCGGGTCTTTTCTTGGAGGATTTATTGGTGGAAGATTGTCTGATAAGATCGGGTTTTATGAAGTGCAATTCTGGAGCCTTTTCCTGAGTGGGATATTTTTCATTGTCATGTCATTGCTTACAAATTTCTGGCACATCGCAGCCTGTATTTTGATGGTCAGCACAATTGGCGAATCATTTCGACCAGCCAATGGCGCAGCGATTGCGTATTACAGTGAACCTGAAAATCGAACAAGATCATACTCCTTAAACAGGCTTGCAATCAACCTGGGATTTTCCATCGGACCAGCCATAGGTGGTTTGCTTGCAACAATCAGCTATCAATTCCTGTTCTGGGCAGATGGCGTTACCTGTATCATTGCTGCATTTCTTTTGCGGTTTTCTTTTAAACCAGTTGCACCAGTCATTCATGAAAAAACAGATGTAAAAAAAATATCAGATTCACCATACAGGGATACTGTGTATTTAAAATTTATGTTCCTGGTTTTCATGGTTGCATTCTGCTTTCTCATGCTCTTTCATATGGTGCCTGTTTATTATTCAGAAGAGGTAGGAATGTCACCCTCATTGATAGGTATCGTTTTGGCAGCTAATGGATTCCTGATCGTTATTTTTGAAATGATCCTTGTTTATAAACTCGAAGGACGACGCAATCCAACGATTTACATTGCACTGGGAACGTTTCTCATTGGTCTTTCCTATCTCGTGCTCAATATTGCAGATGTGTTTAGTATTGTTGTATTGGGAATGTTGATCGTTACCCTCGGTGAAATGCTGATGTTTCCATTTATTAATACATTCTGGGTAAACAGGAGTGCGGATCATAATCGCGGTCAGTATGCGGCCGTATTCACCATGTCATTTGCACTTGCACATATTATTTCACCCACCATTGGTTCACAAATAATCAAATTTGCAGGGTATGATGCGCTGTGGTATGTAGTATTTTTTATTTGTTCAGTTGCAGCAATTGGATTTATTAAATTAAAAACATGACATGAATTCATTTACAAGTAATGTTCAATTGAGATGGTCTGATTTTGATCCGAATTTTCATTTGCGTCATTCAGTTTATTATGACTGGGGAGCAATGAACAGGATAGAATTTTTAAACAACGGCGGCCTTACTTTCGAGATCATGCTGGAACATGGATTCGGCCCCATTATATTTCGCGAAGAATGTGTGTTTAAAAAAGAAATACGCCCGAGCGATACAGTTTCAATCGATCTGTGGTTACTAAAATCGAGAAGAGATCATTCCAGGTGGACCATACAACATACGATCAGGAAGGGGGACATACTTTCCGCAGTCCTTACTCTTGATGGAGCATGGATCGATGTTACAAAAAGAAAGCTCACCATTCCTCCAGACACAGCATTAAAAGTATTTGATCAAATGCCCCGCGCAGAATCATTTTGCTGGGATGAGAAACGATGATGGGAGATTGCAAAAGGATGGAAGCCTCGAGCCGTGAGCTTCGAGCCTCGAGCAGCTTCGAGTTACTAAAGCAACGAGCACGTGCCCGAAAAATGATATAGCTGTATTTATCCGTGAAATCAAAGCTTAATCCCCAAAATCCGTGTTTCCAAAAAACTTTCTAATGAGCAGAGACTGCAATCAAGAAATTATGTATCGAATACTAGAAACTATGTAAAAGTTTGTAAGACTAACATTTTTACTTTCATATAGGTTTCTTAGAATTGGATAAATCGGGTCGAATTTCTATTCGGCCCTTTTGTTTATGAAGTATATGCCATGTATAACAGTAAATTATGTAACACTTTCACATAATTGTATATCACAGGCAAGTTTCATTCAGAGGAAATTTATAAAACCGAATGGCATAGAATTTAATACAGATAATTAATTATGGAGAATATTTCTAAAGCGGAGGTAATGCATCACCTGGACAAAGAAATTATGCTTGCCATTCCTGAATTTCTGAAACCCATTGACACAATCTGGCAACCT
Organism: uncultured Chitinophagaceae bacterium; assembly: GCA_964499155.1. Lineage (GTDB taxonomy): Bacteria > Bacteroidota > Bacteroidia > Chitinophagales > Chitinophagaceae > CAZCKF01. Next base: position 4,406 of record CAZCKF010000103.1, on the reverse strand, counting down.
GCAGATCTTCTGCCTGAATCGAACGATACGATGTTTGGTGAAAAAGTAAAAACGATGCAGGAAAAAGCAGAAAATCTATCTTATGATCTGCTTGCGGTACTTATTGGTGATACAATTACAGAAGAAGTTTTACCGACATACGAAACATGGCTTACATCACTAAAGCCCATTAACGAAGACCGGGAAGGAGGCTGGAACCAATGGGTCCGTGGTTGGACTGCGGAAGAAAATCGTCATGGTGATATTCTCAATCGATATCTCTACTTGTGCGGACGGGTAAATATGCGTGAAATGGAAATTTCAACTCAACATTTACTTGCTGATGGGTTTGACATTGGAGCAGCATCAGATCCTTACAAAAGTTTTGTTTATACGAGTTTTCAGGAGCTTGCAACAAATTTGTCACACAGGCGTGTTGCTCAATTTGCAAAACAATCAGGCGATGATGTGCTCGCAAAGATCTGTGGTCATGTTGCATCTGATGAAGCACGACATGCCAACGCTTACAAATCATTTGTTTCGAAAATTCTTGATATTGATCCCAACCAGATGATTGTAGCCTTCGAGGATATGATGAGAAAAAATATAGTCATGCCTGCACATTTTTTAAGAGAAAGCGGCATGGCCAAATCATCTGCATTTGTTCATTTTTCAGAAGCAGCACAACGAATCGGCGTGTATACAGTTCATGATTATATTAATATCCTGCTTTCATTGTTGAAAGAATGGAAAATTGAAACATTAACCAGCCTGAATGAAAAAGGAGAAAGAGCAAGAGATTTTTTAATGTCTCTGCCAGCACGTTTAACTAAACTGGCTGAAAGAAAAAGACCCTCCCTATCACCAGAATATAAATTTAGTTGGGTTTATCAGCCCGTATAATTTTAAAAGGTTATTTGTTGAGGATAGCTTTTGGCTGTTGGCTATTGGCTATTGGAGACTTTTAAGATTCTTTAATGGGAAATTTGTGTTTTGTTCAATGCTTGTTTTATGTCTCCAAAAGCCAACAGCCATTAGCAAATAGCTTTATTTACGCATTCAGAATCATCATACAAAATGGAATATACTCACATCAAAGCCAGTATCTTCTCATCCACCCATTTCAACGCCATTTGAAACTGTTCACCCTCTGTTAAATGCGTATTGTCGAGTACAATCGCATCTTCTGCTTTGCGGAGTGGACTGATCTCACGATGCGAATCCATGTAATCTCTCAACTCAAGATTTGCTTTTACTTCTTCGAGTGTAATGTTGGGGTTTTTTTCAAATAATTCCTGAAACCTTCTTTCGACGCGAACTGCATTGTCTGCAGTCATAAAAATTTTCAATTCAGCTTTGGGAAATACAACTGTACCGATATCACGACCATCCATAACGATCCCTTTGTTTGTACCCATTTTCCGTTGCTGCGTTACAGCAAATTCACGGACCTCCCTTATGGCCGCCACATCGCTTACTTTTTCAGCAATAACGAGGTCGCGAATTACATATTCTACATTTTCTCCATTCAGGTATATTTCGCTGATCTCACTTTTGGGATTATAAATAAAATCAAGCTGGATATCCATCAAAGCATTATGCACCTGTGTTTCATCGGTCCAATCAATGTGATTGCGTAAAAAATAAAGAGTAATGGCGCGGTACATTGCTCCACTATCCACATAGATATATCCCAGCTCTTTTGCAAGCTGTTTGGCAAGCGTACTTTTCCCGCAGGATGACCAGCCATCTATGGTAACAATGATCCGCTTCACGATTAAATTAAAATGCTAATTAAAGCTAAATAGCGCTAATAGAAAAGCCGCAAAAAATTGCGACCTTCCTGTATGTTTCTGTTATCAATACATCAATTACGGATCAGGGTTCTGCTGTGAATCACAGTTTCTTCATCATCCCTGAACCTTAAAATATAAGTTCCAGAGATCAATGGTTTTACTTTCAATTGAATTCTGTTTGTGCCAGCATTGACCTGTTCCTGTTGTGAAGTGACCACCTGTCCGATTGTATTCACATAATCAATTTTCAATTTAAATGTTTGGGGAAGCAAGCCTGATCTCAGTTTCTGTTTTACTAAAAAAATATAAAAGGATTGTATGAATTGATTTATTGTAGCAACCATGCTACGTAAAAAAGCCCGCAATAAAGCGGGCTCATTAATATGCAAATTGGAATTTGATTATGAAGCTTTGGACTTTTCCTCGACAGGGTTTTTCAATCGGAAAGTAAGATTTGCTTTTTCTTTATCAAGGTCGGCCTCGAGTATATCTCCCGCCTTTACGTTCATATTCAGTATTTCTTCTGCCAGCGGATCTTCCAGGTATTTCTGAATGGCCCTGTGCAGCGGACGAGCACCGAACTGCGAGTCATATCCCTTCTCCGCTAAAAATGCTTTTGCATCTTCAGTCAGTTCAAGTGAAAATCCAAGCGTAGCCAGTCTTTTCATTACACCTTTCATCAGGATATCAATAATAGAGAAGATGTTTTCTTTTGAAAGTGAATTGAAAATAATCACATCATCAATCCTGTTCAGGAATTCCGGAGAGAATGTACGCTTCAGTGCTTTTTCGATGACTGCTTTATTGTTTTCATCTGCATTCTGCGTTCTTGATGCTGTTGCAAATCCAACTCCATCTCCGAAATCTTTCAACTGGCGTGCCCCGATGTTGGAAGTCATGATGATCAGTGAATTCTTGAAATCAACTTTTCTTCCAAGTCCATCTGTCAATTGTCCATCATCAAGTACCTGCAACAAAATATTATAAATATCAGGATGTGCTTTTTCAATTTCATCCAGAAGGATCACGCTGTAAGGCTTCCTTCTTACTTTTTCAGTAAGCTGACCACCCTCTTCATAACCAACATATCCCGGAGGAGCACCGATCAATCTGCTGACAGTAAATTTTTCCATGTATTCACTCATGTCGATGCGGATCAATGCATCTTCACTATCGAACATGTAACGTGCGAGGGCGCGTGCGAGTTCCGTTTTACCAACTCCTGTTGGTCCAAGGAAAATAAATGTACCAATTGGCTTTTTTGGATCTTTCAAACCAACACGATTACGCTGGATGGATTTAACCACTTTAAGAATGGCCTCATCCTGTCCAACCACCTGGCCTTTCATATCCTCTGCCATTTTGCGAAGCTTTTCAGTTTCTGCCTGCACCATTCTTTTTACAGGAATGCCAGTCATCATGCTCACCACTTCTGCAATTTCTTCTTCACCGATCGGGTAACGTTTGTGCTTACTTTCTTCTTCCCAGTCAGCCTTTGCTTTGTCGAGTTGTTCTGCCAGACGTTTTTCTGTATCCCTCAATGATGCAGCTTCTTCAAACTTTTGGCTTTTTACAACCTTGTTCTTTTCATTCTTTACATCTTCGATCTTCTTTTCAAGATCAACAATGTTTTGAGGAACATTAATGTTTTTCAGGTGAACCCGAGCACCTACTTCATCCATTACATCAATCGCTTTGTCAGGTAGCAGGCGATCCGTAATATATCGGTCACTCAACTTCACACAGGCATTGATTGCCTCATCATTATAAATTACGTTGTGGTATTCTTCGTATTTGGATTTGATGTTGTTAAGAATAAGCATCGTATCATCCACACTTGGGGGATCAACCATTACTTTCTGGAAACGACGATCGAGTGCACCATCTTTTTCAATGTACATCCTGTACTCATCCAATGTGGATGCACCAATACACTGTAATTCGCCGCGCGCAAGTGCAGGTTTAAATATATTGCTGGCATCAAGCGAACCACTTGCACCACCAGCGCCTACGATCGTATGAATTTCATCAATGAAAAGAATTACATCACGATTCTTTTCCAGCTCGTTCATGATCGCTTTCATTCTTTCTTCAAACTGGCCACGGTATTTGGTACCAGCAACAAGTGCTGCCAGGTCAAGTGAAATAACTCTTTTATCAAATAACACCCGCGACACCTTACGCTGAACAATGCACAATGCAAGCCCCTCAACAATAGCGGTCTTACCCACGCCTGGTTCTCCGATAAGTATCGGGTTGTTTTTCTTTCTCCTGGATAAAATTTGCGATACGCGTTCGATTTCTGATTCACGTCCAACAATCGGATCAAGAGCGTTCATTTCAGCCAATTTAGTTATATCCCGGCCGAAGTTGTCAAGTACTGGTGTCTTACTCTTGGCTGTACCTGACTGTCGTGATTTTTGCTGCGAATACTTTTTCTCTTCATCAAAATCATCATCGTTCTCATCTGTGTATTCAGAGCGAACGTCATTTGATTTTACCATGCCAAGTTCCTGGCGGAAAAGATCGTAGTCCACGTCAAACTGATTTAATATCTGGGTAGCAATATTTTCTTTGTTTTTTAAGATTGAAAGCATCAAGTGTTCTGTTTCAACAGTGGGGCTTTTTAAA
>CAZCKF010000102.1:6905-8720 GCA_964499155.1 uncultured Chitinophagaceae bacterium | reverse complement strand
GGTATAAAATATTTTAAAAAACACAACCCATCTCTAAACCTGATGGCTGACTTCCCATTACTTATAACAAATTCGCCCTCATAGGTACATGAATTCCGGGTCGCCGATCCATAGATCCTGATCATTTCTATCATTTCTGATTCAAATTTCAAAAGAGAATCAACCTGTGAAATTGATAGAACTGTTGAAGGGTAAATTGTGATTTGTTTACCCGTCAAACGAGACCAACTACCTGAACTTTTTCTCGTTCCGGATAAAATAAAATTGCCATCTACTTTTTTAATCAATACTTCGAGATAACTACTTCCATGGCACCCGTCACCTTTATGATAGACAAAACAAGAATCGCCATCCTGCATGTTTTTGAAAACGCTGACAGGCTGGTTAGTCTGGCTTAAAACCGTAATAGAAAAAAAATTAAAACAAATAAAAATTAAAAATGACCTGCTGTATTTCATTATAAGCACAATTATTTCTCTTTCCAATTTCGATCATGCTTTCTCAATTCATTCAATGTCCCGGTGTAATGCATCAATCCAAACATAACCACAATCTTATCGTGATTACTTTTTGAAATATAATCGGCAAGATAACGATCCCGCAGACCAATGATCACACGGCGAACATTATCCTCGGGTAGTTTTTCATTTGCTGGATAATTTGAATCTCGGACCAGTGGTAAGTCCCAATCGATTTTTGTTAATTGTATTGGCCCATATTCAAATTCATAGTAATCAATCAATTTATCTTTTCTAACATCAACCAATAAATCTGTGCTATCTATTCCTAAAACAGAATATGGTGGCTGGTCAACAAAACTTTTAAACAATCCTTTTTCATGTAAATACGCACTGTATCCTGAAGTGTCCAGGTAAAGTCCCATCATCTTACGCAACTTCCTGTCATAAATATCCTTTGCGAATGGATCGATGTTTTTATCATAAACAACCCCTTCATAATACACAACAAATCCCTGTTGTTTATACGAACGAATTGTTTCACTCACATTTTGGTAAAATTCTGGTTTAGCAACATGAAGCATGGGTAGAAAAATGATCGAACGCTTGCCATTTGTCAGTTCATACAACTGCGGCGTTTCCGCATGCATGTGCTTAACGACTTTAATGATCTGGCAACTGCTAAAAAATATAATGAGTAAGACAAAATGAATTGATCTGATCATTACCGGATATTTTTAAAGCCCGAGATCAAAACTAAAATCCATAATCAGAAGTATTTCTTAAAAATCCCGCCTGCCTGAATTTATCGTGCGTTTCTTCAGACCCGTAAACAATCCCAAATTCCTGTCCCCAGTTAGATTGCCTGATCTCAAAAAAATAATCATCGTTTGAATTCTTCTTAATAATGCTGTTCAACTGTTTTATTAGATTAACATAATCCACCCAACCGGAACTAACATCCAATTTTAATTGAGTTGTTACCTCATTTATTTGAACATCCAGGTACCTGGTTTCATTCTCTTCGCGTGCTTTAAAAGATTTTAAATTATACCTCCCCCCAGTTAAACCAAGAATTTCGTTAAGTATATTTTTGTATTCATTTACATCATTCGCGCTTTCTCCATCTCTCACCATGAACGTCCCAGGATCGGATAGTTCTTCCAGGCTTTTACTGTTCTCAAAATGAATACTGCTCGCATTTTCCTTAGCGAACACTTTTTCAAAATCGATTACTTGATCAATGGTTTCATGTAAAGGCTCCGGCGGCTCATTGTTGTCGATGTTATAGATTAAAATTTTATTAGAATTGGTTAAAATAAAAATACACAATTGCTGATTCCCTTCTGTTGATCTG
>CAZCKF010000102.1:0-6895 GCA_964499155.1 uncultured Chitinophagaceae bacterium | reverse complement strand
GGGCAACAGCGCTGTATTTGCATCCTGCCTGATCTTATTGTAATTCAGGTAGCCATTGTAAGATTCAACAACTTCCATTGGGTTTGCATATACATCACCGGAAGTATTTGAATTCCCGTTTTGCTGAACAAGATTGAAATCGAATAGTTCGAAAGTTCCAAGATTTGAAGTACTAAAAGTCATCTGGATTTTATTTTTCAAAACAAACTGCAATAACTTTTTTATCTCAGGTTTATAATTTCTTGCAGTCTGTTGTTCAATATAACTTATCGGATCTGGTTGTTGTTCACGCATTTTTTCTTTTATTATTTCTTTTTCTGACTTATAGTTTTCATCAAATTTTACAAGGACAGTTGATTTTTCAAATTCCTTCAACTTTCTCAATTCTGAAGAGAGACGGGTTTTCCATGCTAATGTTATTCCTCCATCTTCAAATCTATTTTCATTGTCGAATTCATTATGAACCTTCTCTTCTTTTTCAATCGTCTTCTCATATATTTCTTTTGCAATGCTAATTGTCTCTGCCTTTGCTATATCTCTTCTCAACATTCTCGCATGGATTTCACAAATATCAAAATGACCCTGCTCATGCTTTAAAGACACAGAGTCACCAGTGCGAATTCTTGAACGTGATTTGTCCATGATTGCACGGATATTAAAACTACCTCCTGATTTTGTATAGCGATAATTAACATCAATTGCCAGTACAATTGTGCTGTATTTGTGTTGCCCATTTTTGATTAATGCCAGGGAATCCTTGCTGATTGAACCTTTAAAATCTGCAAATGTCAATGGACGTTCTTTGCTCCAGGCCTTTGTTTCCTGTGCACTTAAATAGCTGACAAAAAACAGCAGTATATAAAGGCTTACGATTTTTAAAAACATTTAACCAAAATTGTAACTGAAAGAATCATTCCATTTTCAGGAATGTTTTGCCGGAGTTAACATCGTGGAAACACAATTCCATTTGCTATTTTTCCAGACAAAAACAGAGGTTGACCATTCATAAAAACTAAAAGACTCGCCTTTATATAAACCTTCGCTGGTTCCGCGGCTGATCACTACCCCTGTTTCACCGTAAATTTTTACATGCATTTCATCAGAATCCATCCTGCTATGAGTTAGATCACCTGAACTGATCCATGAAAGAAAAGTTGATTTTGAAGTAATACCTCCTTCTGTCCCCAGAATCGTCCAATCTTCTGACATGAATCTGCTGATTTCATTTACATCATTTGTAAGCATCGATTTATCCCAATCGAAGCAGAACTTTTGTAACGAGTTTTCATTTTCCATGCAGGCAAAATTTACATGCTAAAAATGAAGAAACAAAATCAACATGCAAGTTTTAAAGTCTGTCAAAACGCAACTACTTATTTTTGCCCCCATGCTCACCCGCATCCAATCACTTGCAAAACAATGGGCGCCTGATTTCATCAACATAAGGCATCATCTTCATGCAAACCCAGAGCTCAGTTATAAAGAATACAATACATCACTTTTTGTCCAGGAAGAATTAAAAAAAATTGGTATCCCATTCGTTGTGCTTGCTGAAACGGGAGTTATTGGATTGATCAATGGTAGAAAATCCTCTCGCGTCATTGCACTGCGTGCGGATATGGATGCGCTGCCCATTTCTGAGAAAAATGATGTTGCCTATAAATCTAAAAATGCTGGCATCATGCACGCCTGCGGTCATGATGTACATACAACATGCCTGTTGGGTGCCGCGCGAATACTGCATGAATTGCGCAATGAATGGGACGGTACCATTAAATTGATTTTCCAGCCGGGTGAAGAAAAAAATCCCGGTGGTGCAAGCCTGTTGATCAAAGAAGGTGTATTGGAAAATCCAAAACCAGATTGCATAGTTGCGCTGCATGTAAATCCACAACTCGAGACAGGCAGACTTAGTTTCCGGGGTGGAAAAGTGATGGCAAGTGCGGACGAATTGTATTTCACGATCAATGCAAAGGGCGGGCACGCTGCTACTCCGCAATCAACAGCAGATCCAATTTTAATCGCCTCGCATTTGATTGTAAGCCTGCAACAGGTCATCAGTCGAAGACGAAGTCCATTTATTCCTTCTGTTCTTTCCATTACGTCCATACAGGGTGGACACACGACAAACGTGATCCCTTCTGAAGTTAAGCTCATGGGAACATTTCGTGCCATGGACGAAGGGTGGAGAAAGGAAGCGCATAAAATCATTGCCGAACATTCTCAACAACTCGTTCAATCAATGGGCGGTACGCTTGACCTGCACATTGATGTCGGATACCCGGCTGTTTATAATAATGAAGAGTTGACACTTGGTATCAGACACCATGCAGAAGCATTTATCGGAAAAGAGAATGTGGAAGAAACTGAATTGCGCATGGGTGCCGAAGATTTTGGTTATTACTCTCAATTGATTCCCGGATGTTTCTTCCGACTCGGCACCCGTAATGAAGCACGCGGCATTATTTCAGGTGTTCATACGCCAACTTTTGATATTGATGAAAATGCGATTGAGATCGGTGCGGGGGTTATGGCGTGGATAGGAGCTTGGTTTAAACTTTGATTAAATGTCTCAGATGCAGCTTCGAGCGGCGAGTTCCGAGCTTCGAGCTACATTGCCGAAGCTTCGCTTAAAACTGTTCTTCACTTCGGGTTCTCCAAGTAAAAAGTTAATGAAATAAGAAATATCAAATAAGACATTTATAATTTTTGGTTTTGTTGCTTCTGGAATAACCTGATTATTGCTCCATTATCGATGGCGAAGCCTTCCGTAAATATGCTCGAAGCTCGCAGCTCACAGCTCGAAGCTAAAAAAAAGCTCCCCCGAAGAGAAGCTTTAAATTTTTCCATCAAACTAAAGTTTACCGAAAACGCACCGGCTCCACCATTCCTTTAAATTTATCCCGATCAAGTTCAATATTTCCTTTGTTCACTTTCTCATCCGGATAAGTCTCTGTTCTCTGCATGCGGAAATTTCCTGTATTTAAAAATTTGAGGATGCTGCTGAATGATGCTTCATTTATATCACCCCAATCCTTATCCAAACCATCAGAGGATGTATTGTTGGTTGGAATTCCATTGTAATAATTTCCTTCTGCATTCTTATTCACTGAACGAAAAGACACAGGGAAAATATACCAGTCACCCACAGGAATTGGAAAATAGCCGACAGGCTTACCATAAGTTGCTGAAGGTCCAACAAGCACCACGTTCATATGTGGTTTCAGGTTGTTGATCACTAGTTCACTTGCTGATGCAGTGTTGTTGCTTACAATAAAGAACACACGATTTACATTCAGATTACCAAGCTTTTTGAATTCAGTTACTTCATTAAAGCTTGTATACTTATTATTGAATTCCTGGCGCATCATCATCTGGCCATTACCACTGTTGTTGATGAGGTAATTGGCAAGTTTTTGTGCCACTGTTACATAACCGCCACCATTGTATCGAAGGTCAATGATCACATCTTTTACATTCTGTGAAGCAAAACCATTAAATACACGGCTGAATTCATTATAGATCGCATTGGTATCTCCAAGGAAAGAGTTGAATACCATATATCCAGCCTTACCACCTGTAACGTCGTAAACAGAATCAAATACAACGGGTTGCTCCTGGTAAAGTACTGCGTTCAATGTCTTGTCAACTGAACTTCCATCAGGTAATGTAAAGGTGAACGTAGATGAATTGCTGTTGTAAACTCCATTGACTATGAAGTCAGCATTTGAGGTCGTAATGTTTGTATTGCCGTTGATCTTTGTAATTCTCCATCCACGTCGAATGCCTGCTTTGCCGGCTGCGGAATGCTCTTCAACGTGACGCACACGCAAATCGCCTTCAGCCATGAAGAATACATTCATACCAAAATCGGTGATCACACCATTACTTGCATTATCCCAATCCGTTTGTTTGTATGCAAAACTCCAGCGGTCAACTGGTGCAGAAAAACCCGTCTCAACACTGTAGTTGCGAATTGCACGCATGATCTTGTCAGCGTCTGCGTAATTCCTTGCATTGAATGTTGATGGGATCTGGTCGTACCAGAGATAAATATCTTTTGAATATAAAAGCACTGAATCTTTCAGCTTAGCAGCCGCGTCCGGTAATGGATTTGGATTCGGAGCCGGGGTATTATCATCATTTTTCTTACATGCTGAAAAACCCATGACAATCGCGGTCATCCACAGGATCGATCTTTTCATATTTTCTTATGGTTTTTGATTACTTGAACGCACTATAGATGGCAAACATTTCGCCGCAGTTGGTTAAGAAAATGTATTTAACAATTCACCCCAATTTTTACTTTATTTCCTTTCGATTATAGGGCAGTAACATTCAGTTGTCGCTTATATCCATATCCGTGTTGGCGAAGCCTTCCGAAATCAGCTAGAAGCTCGAAGCTCACAGCTCGAAGCATATCTTCGTACATTGCACCCCAAACCAACGTGCTCGGATTCAGGTGGCCCGAGGGCCTGATTCCCATTTTCAATATGAAAAATGAATTTCGTAAGCAACAGGCACTTGAATACCATTCCAAAGGCCGTCCGGGAAAGATTGAAGTTATCCCTACGAAAGAAGCCAAGACCCAGCGTGATCTTTCACTCGCTTACTCACCCGGAGTTGCAGAACCCTGTAAGGAAATAGCTCTCAATAAAGATGCTGTTTATAAATACACAGCAAAGGGAAATCTTGTTGCCGTAATCAGTAATGGTACGGCTGTGCTTGGATTGGGTGATATCGGGCCGGAAGCTGGCAAACCAGTTATGGAAGGAAAGGGTGTTCTATTCAAAATTTTTGCTGATATAGATGTGTTCGATATCGAGATTGATGAAAAAGATCCGGAAAAATTTGTCCAGATCGTAAAAGCGCTTGAACCAACATTTGGAGGCATCAACCTGGAAGACATTAAGGCGCCAGAATGTTTTTATATCGAACGCAAGCTGAAAGAACAACTGAATATTCCTGTGATGCATGATGATCAGCATGGCACTGCGATCATCAGCGCAGCAGCTCTTTTGAATGCACTGGAAATACAAAAGAAAAAAATAGAGAAAGTAAAGTTTGTTGTGAATGGTGCAGGTGCTGCAGCCATGGCATGTATTCAATTGTATGAAGCACTCGGCGCAAAACACGAAAATTTTCTAGTCTTTGATCGCAAAGGTGTTTTACACAAACAAAGAACCGACCTCGAAGATTTCAAACTCAAATTTGCAAATGCAAAAAATGAAATATCGCTTGAGCAGGCATTAAAAGATGCGGATGTATTTATTGGATTGAGTGTTGGTAATGTCCTCACCCAGGATATGGTGAAAAGCATGGGAAAAAATCCAATTGTTTTTGCAATGGCAAACCCGGATCCTGAAATCAGTTACGAAGATGCAGTGGCTGCACGCAAGGATGTTATCATGGCAACGGGACGAAGTGATTATCCAAACCAGGTAAACAACGTTCTTGGTTTTCCATACAAATTCAGGGGTGCGCTGGATGTTCGTGCACGCCAGATCAATGAATCGATGAAGCTTGCTGCAGTAAAAGCGTTAGCTGAACTTGCAAAAACACCTGTGCCTGATATTGTAAACATGGCTTACAATGAAAAGCACATCACATTCGGGCCTTTATATATTATTCCAAAACCACTTGATCCACGGCTTCTTGCTACAGTTGCTCCTGCAGTTGCAAAAGCTGCTATTGAAAGCGGCGTTGCTCAACACCCAATTCATAATTGGGAAGCATATGTTACAGATCTGAATAAACGTCTCGGTCTTGATAACCAGGTGATCCGGGTTATCGGTAACAAAGCACGCCGGGATCCGAAACGAATTGTTTTTGCAGAAGCAGACAATGTGAAGATCTTAAAATCAGCCCAGATTGTTTTCGATGAGGGTATCGGTTACCCCATCCTGTTAGGAAACGAGGGACGCATTAAAGCACTTGCAGATGCAAGCGGGATAGATCTTGAAAGTTTTCCGATCCTTGATCCGCAGAGTGATGCCATGGAAGAACGCCGGAATTTTTACGGAGAAATATTTTTTCAGAAGAGAAGCAGGAGGGGTTTCAATTATTACGAAGCAAAAAAAGTAATGCGTGACCGCAACTATTTTGGTTGCATGATGGTTGAATGTGGCGATGCAGACGCCATGATCTCCGGACTTTCTAAAAATTATCCCGACACGATACGTCCTGCGATTCATGCCATTGGTATGGAAGAGGGTGTGAAGAAGATCGCAGGCATGTACATGATGCTGACAAAAAAGGGTCCGCTGTTCCTTGCAGATACAACTGTAAATTTTAATCCGACAGCGGAAGAACTTGCAGACATTACACAGCTCGTTGCCAAAGAAGTCCGCAATTTCAATATCACACCGCGAATTGCCATGTTGAGCTATTCCAATTTTGGAAGCAGCAATTCACCTGAAGCGCGCATGATGGCAGAAGCCAGAAAAATTATCAAGCTGCGCATGCCAAACCTGGTTGTTGATGGTGAAATGCAGGCAAACATTGCATTTAATAAAGAATTGCTGAAAGAAAATTATCCCTTTTCTGAACTGGTAGATAAGGATGTGAATACACTCATCTTTCCAAATCTTGCTTCAGGAAATATTGCATACAACCTGTTGAAGGAACTCGATACAGCCGATGCCATTGGCCCGATATTGTTAGGACTAAAAAAGCCAGTTCACATTCTGCAACTGGGTAGTTCTGTAAGAAGCATTGTGAATATGGCACTTGTTGCAGTAGTTGATGCGCAGATCAAATCACAGGTGGCAACTGAAGAAATTGTAAAAAAATCACCATGGTGGAAGCGACTCAAAAGCCGCAGCAGGATGGAGAGCTAGCATGGAAATAGTTAACAGACGCATCGAATGAAGTTATTTTCCGAAATAGGTGAATA
>CAZCKF010000101.1:0-8737 GCA_964499155.1 uncultured Chitinophagaceae bacterium | reverse complement strand
TTGCGACATTATGGATTGCCGACTGATGCAAAAATCAATACAGAGAAAATTCTCTCGATTTCTGGTATGGACAAAAAAAAGCAGGGCAGTTCCATCAATTTTGTTTTCCTTGAAAAAATTGGAAAGGGAGTGGTAAAGAAAATTCCATTTACTCATTTGCAACGTTTGTTGCAACAAACAAATACATGACCGTTACGATACAACCTGCTGATGTTTCCGGCACGTTGACAGCTCCTGCTTCAAAAAGCATGATGCAACGGGCCTGTGTAGCGGCACTTCTTGCAGGCGGTACCACATATATTCAAAACCCTGGGAAATCGCATGATGATCTTGCGACACTTCAGTTAATTAAATTTCTTGGCGCAGATATTTTGCATGAAGAAATAGTCAGGGTCTACAGCTCAGGTGTAAAGCCAGTCAATAATGAATTGAATTGCGGAGAAAGCGGGTTGGGAATGAGAATGATCACTCCGGTAGCTGCTCTTTCCAGTGAAAAAATCACTTTGAATGGACGGGGAAGTTTGCTCAACAGGCCTGTTCATTTTTTTGACACGGTGTTACCGGCGCTTCATGTCGCATGCAGGAGCAACAATGGAAAACTTCCCGTAGAGATCCAGGGTCCTTTACAGGCAGAGGATATTACCGTGGATGGTTCATTAAGTTCTCAGTTCCTGACAGGGTTACTGATGGCGTTTAGCGTGACGGGTGGAGGAAAAACGATACGTGTCACAGATTTAAAAAGTCGACCATACATTGACCTCACATTGCAGGTAATGAAAGAATTTGGACTGCCTCTTCCCGAAAATCGCAATTACGAATATTTTATTTTCCCAAAGATCTCGATTGAAAATAAAGCTGAGGAAAAGCGAACATTTTTTATAGAAGGTGACTGGAGTGGAGGAGCTATGTTGTTGGCATTAGCAGCGATAGCAGGAAAGATCACCGTGGAAGGACTTTTTAACACATCAAAGCAGGGAGACAAATTATTTGTTGATGCACTACTTGATGCTGGAGCACATGTTGAAGTTTCATCGGATAAAGTAACTGTCGAAAAAAGAAAATTGACAGCATTTACTTTTAATGCATCTGACAGTCCTGATCTTTTCCCTCCACTTGTTGCACTTGCCACATTTGCTGAAGGTGAAACAACGATCAGGGGATTGAAAAGACTTGAGCATAAGGAAAGTAATAGAGGATTGACATTGAAAAAGGAATTCGAAAAATTTGGTATTGAAATCCAGCTCGATAATGATGAAATGCGTGTGATCAGTGATGGTACTCCTGTTATTCGCAATCCCGAATTTGATTCACATGGGGACCACAGGATTGCCATGGCTACAGCCATTGCAGCAGTGGGATGTGATGAAGAGGTATTAATACATGGTGCGGATGCAGTGAATAAATCGTACCCGGATTTCTGGAATCATTTGAAGTTGCTGGGAGTGGATGTGTCGTTGAGAGAGGAGTGAGTGGTGAGTAGTGAATAGTGAATAGTGAATAGTGAATTGTGAATGGCTTACTACAGGTTTCGAAGATGCTTTATTATCGAATTTTAATGAAAAGTCAAAAGCGAAAAGTGAAATCCTCACTACAGATTTTGGAAGATGGTTTAAAATAGAATTTTAAAATTTTAAGCCCTTTAAATCTACCTCAAATCGAACACTTCGATACCAGTAGTAAACTATTCACTATTCACCACTCACTATTCACTATTCACCATTCACCAATACGAAATGTTCAAATTTGCATTTTTAGCCACCTTTCACATTTCACGGTATAATAAAATATCTTAGCGCACATGAATTCCTTTGGCCGTCTTTTCCGCATTCATATCGTTGGTGAATCACATGGTGAAACAGTTGGGATCATTATCGATGGTTGTCCCGCAGGACTTTCATTGAGTGTTGATGATTTCAATGCAGATCTTGGCAGGAGGAAGGGTGGTCAGCAAAAAGGAACAACTCCACGAAAGGAAGATGATATTCCGCAAATAAGAACCGGATTATTTAATGGTAAAACAACGGGTGCGCCGATTAGTATTTTCTTCGATAATAAAAATATCCGCTCAGAAGATTATGATAAGCAAAGGGACGTTCCCCGGCCTGGACATGCTGATTTTGTTGCACGCGAAAAGTTCAAGGGCTTTGAAGATTATCGCGGAAGCGGACATTTTAGTGGAAGATTGACAGTTGCCATCGTTGCTGCGGGCGTCATTGCAAAAAAATTACTTTCTTTTTCCAATGTAACCGTGACATCAGTAATCAAGGAAATCGGAGGTGAAACTGATATTGAAAAAGGATTGCAGCGTGCAATAGATGCAAAAGATTCTGTTGGTGGGATTATCGAATGTCATATCAACAATCTGCCCTCTGCACTTGGTGAACCTTTTTTTAATTCTGCTGAGTCACTTTTAGCACATGTAATATTTGCCATCCCTGCTGTGCGAGGTATTGATTTCGGTACAGGATTCAAAGCAGCGCGCATGTTCGGGAGTGAACACAACGATGCTATCGTAGACATGAAAGGAAAAACGAGAACGAATCATGCTGGTGGTATTGTTGGCGGACTTACAAATGGCAATGATGTTGTTTTTCGCATTGCGATTAAACCAACTTCGTCCACGCCCAAAGAACAATCAACGTTAAACTGGAATACCGGTCAGGTTGAAAATGTATCTGTAAAGGGAAGACATGATTTGTGCATTGCATTGCGTGTGCCACCCATTCTTGAGGCGATGACTGCCATTGTGTTTGCGGATTTGATGATGTTGGAGCAGAGGATTGCGAGAGTGGTTGGGTGAGGAGCGGCAATGGGCAGTAGGCAGTAGGGAGTGGCAGTAGAGACCCAAATCAATTGAAAATGTTTTTGCAAACTGGAGTGTTTCTCTGCTATTTGTCTACTATGGTAATGTGGTAAATTTTATTTTAAGGCATACCGAACTGTTAGTTTACGGTAAATTATAATTCTAGCTTCTGATCCGATACGACTTGGTGATAATGCAGACATGGGCGGGTAAGAAGTCCACCCTCCGACTCCTTCTTCCGCAAAGGAATCTAGTTTTATTTGAATGACTTCTCCGGCTTTACGATTAATACGGTTTGCTAGATCAGTTGCCTGTTGAAATGCTTTTTGTAAAATTTTTTGCACGAGTATTTTCTCACCGGCTTCCTTTTTTGACGTTCTGACTTCGGTGATGACTCCCATTATTCCCGGAATTTCCTTTGCCGCTTTAATAAAGCGTTTTAATTGCTCGAGGCTTGTAAATTTTATCGTAAATAAAGTTTCGTATTCGTATTCATTTGGTGAAATTGTATAATTCTCAGAAGTTAAAGTATCTAATTTTAAATCCTTTATCAATTTCCTGATCTGTTGTTTTTCCTCAGTTCTTGGTTCTCTTTTAAGTTGAATTGGTTCTACATAAATCGTCGTTTCAGGGGATGTAGTATCAGATGTTCCATATTCTGGTGTAAGCATTACAACGTAAATAATTTCTTCGGGAGTCAATGTCATTGTATCCTCAACATTAATTTCAATGTATTGTTCGTTCGATTGTGATGATACATTTGTGGAAATGGAGAAGGCGACTAGAATGAATAATAATCTCATGGTGGGTTTGTTTGAATAAAGAGTAATGATCAATGCAATGGTCAATTGCAGCCACTAATCTTCGAAAATTGTTTCGAATTTTGAAAAATCAGTCAAAAAATTTTCGAATGGAAGCCTGGTGCTATCAGTTGTGACTGACCCACCTAAAGAATTTTCAAATCTTCAAATTGTCACCCCAATTATTTCTTATTTGCCTTTCGTATCTCCTTAAAATCCAAATCCATCACATCATACCTGCCATCATTTGGCCACGAATAATGCCACCATTCTGTTTCAAATGCACGGAAGCCATATTTCTCCATAATGCCACGAAGGAGTTTCCTGTTTTTCATTACTTCTGGTGTTGATATAAAATTGTGGTGAGCAGTGTCTGTAAAATTATCGAAGCCTGTACCCATGTCCAGTTCCTGTCCATTATCCATCCGGATAATGGTAAGATCAATGGCAAGTCCGCGGTTATGATTGCTTCCTTTTGAAGGGCTAGCCACATATCGTTCATCGCGAATGAGGTCCCACATTTTTCGGGTTGTGCGATGAGGCCTGTAAGCATCAAAGATTTTAATTCCTAATCCCTGCTCTTTCAATTCGCGTTGAAGTGAAGCAAGTGCCTTCAGTGCCGGGAGCCGCAGGAATGTTATTTCGCCCTGGTTGTACAGAACCGTTCCGGTAAAATTATTGGTGGTCGCATACCGGAGGTCATAGACAATTCCGGGGATGGAATCCCTTACCTCCACCAGTCTTAATTGAGGGTTTTGGGTTATTTGCTGCCGGTATTTCTTCTTTGAACCATTGATTTGCAATAAAGAATCCTGCCCTATGCCGTATTGGCAGAAGCCCAACACAATAATAAGGAACTGCAAAAAGTAGCGGCGATTCATTATTTTGGCGACTGTTAAAACCGGTATCCGGAGGAAAATTACCGCAAATATGTACATGCCACGGGGATTGCACCTTCCACTGCTTAAGGTGATATTTATTGTAGGATTACTTGGCATTTTTTCATCATGTGAAGAAAAGGCTCCACCACCTCCTGTAACGGTAATTGTAAAAGATCCCGAGGAACTGGATCGTAATGTAAAAAAATTAATCAGGCAAGTGCTTGATCATGCTATTGATAATCGCGGGCAGGTAGATGATACAACGCGATTTTTCAGTGACACAACTGTTCTTGAATTGTACAAAACAAGAGATTTTAAATCAGCATGGGCCAGTACTGAAAAATGGCTGCCACCAGCGAACGCAATGCTACAGTTCCTGGATTCTGCATTGTTATATGGTTTGTTCCCTGAAGATTATCATACAGGTCAGCTTAAATACATTCAAAGATTATTTGCTGCTGATACGGGAGCGAGCGGACCAAGAACTGATGCTGTTTTATGGGCACGTGCTGATGTGCTTTTATCTGATGCATTTATAAAAATTGCGAAGGATATTAAATATGGAAGACTTCCTGCTGACAGCACCACATTAAGAAAAGATACTGTTCCCACAACTGCATTTTACAAAACACAATTTGACCGGGTAACATCAGGTGAACCGCTGGAGCTAATTCTTAAATCTCTTGAACCACAACACCGCGGGTATCACGAAATAAAAAATGGCATTAGAAATTTCCTCGACAGTGCCGACCTAAAAAAATATTCATACATCTACTATCCCACGAGCGATACAGCAGCTCTGTTGCGTGCAGTACAACAAAGACTTACTGAACAGGGTTATTTTCAAAATATTTCTGATTCTTTTACAGTACGCGATGCCATCAAAAAATTCCAGGTAGACCATGCATTAAAACCCGATGGAAAACCAGGACCGGAAACAATCCGTGTAATGAATAATTATGATCATGAAAAAATGATCAGGGTTGCCATTACACTTGACCGGTACAAACTTCTTCCCGATACAATGCCATCACAATATTTGTGGGTGAACATTCCATCATTTTATATGCAATTGTACAATGCTGATACGGTTAAATTGTTATCACGCATTGTGGTGGGGAAACCTTATACACGCACTCCTGTGCTTACAAGCGCACTTTCGGATATGATCACTTATCCTCAATGGACAGTACCGCAAAGTATCATAGCAAAAGAGATCCTGCCCGAAGCGAAAAAAGATCCTGGTTATTTCGCAAAAAAAGGATTCAGTCTTGTTAATGATACAGGCATGGTGGTAGATCCTTATTTTGTTGATTGGTCACTTTACAAAAAAACAATTCCATTTAAAGTGGTGCAGGGTAGCGGTGACGATAATGCGCTTGGTGTGATCAAATTTAATTTTTCAAATAAATACGCAGTTTACTTACACGATACCAATCAACGTTATTATTTCAGCAATAAATCAAGAGCACTAAGTCACGGTTGTGTGCGTGTACAGGAATGGCAAAAGCTCGCAAGATTTATTTTAGCCAATGACAGTGCTTATACCAATGGTACCTATGTACGTTCAGATTCTGTAAAAAAATGGTTGCAGAATAAAGAGCGAAAAGTTGTGGCAATAAGAAAAAAAATTCCCCTGTTCATCCGCTATTTTACTTGTGATGCATCAGGTGGTGAGATCCGGTTTCATGATGATGTTTATGGTGAAGACCGCAGATTGCGGATGAAGTATTTCGCTAAAAACTAAACCTATGAAAAAGTTCTTGCTGATTTTTTATGCATTCGCATTTACCCACAGTGCTGTCGCACAGGGTAAGGCGACTCCGCAGCTTATAACAGCCATTGCAAAAAAAGATTCAATACAGGAATTGCAGTTGCGTACAGCTCCGAGTGTATTGTATGGAACTTCGAGTTATTATCACAACATGTTTGAAGGCCGGCAGACTGCCAATGGCGAAATTTTCAGGCAGAGCAAGATGACCGCTGCCTGTAATGTATTGCCCCTTGGTACCTGGATCAGGGTTACAAACCTTCGCAACAACAGGTCGGTTATAGTGAAAGTAAATGACAGGCTGCACCCCAGAATGACGAGGGTAACAGACCTGAGCAGGAGTGCTGCAGAGAAACTCAAATTCACCGGTGCCGGTCTGACAAGAGTCAAAGTGGAAGTGCTTGGAAGAACTCGTCCACAATCTGACATAGCAAGGGTGGATAAATAATTTCAGTTTATACGGGCTACCTTTTATTTTTGTTTGGATTTAACCAAACTATTCTGTTATGAAGAAAATGGTGGCTTCGTTGTTTGCACTTTATCTTCTAATTCCTGCGAAAGCGCAAAACAATCCAGAGGTCCGGCCTCCTTCATTGGGTATAAGCTTCTTTTTTAATGATTTTGTTACCCCTCAACGAGTCCGATCAAGTTCTCTCGCACGTGTACTTCGTGATGACAACTGGGCAAAAGTGAAAGACATGAGCCCGGGCATTGCCATTTCATATTTTAAAGGATTAAGAAAGCACATTGATTTTGCTGGTACGCTGGCAGGTTCATTTGTGAATTATCCTTTTCCAAACAGGGCACCTTTTCCAGGCGATGCGCTCCTGCTGGAAGCCGATGCTTCAGTGAACCTTAAAATGACTTCAGAGCGGTATTGGGTTCAACCATATTTATCGGCAGGTGTCGGAGCTCATAAATACCGTGTTTATTATGGAGCATTCCTCCCGGTGGGTGTGGGTTTAAAAATAAATTTCTTTGATGAGGCTGGGTTGTTCGTGAATTCACAATATCGAATTCCGATTACAACTGAAACTGCGAATTATCACTTATACAACAGTATCGGTGTTTCTGGTGTGTTGAGGCAAAAGCCGCCGGTTGTAAAACCGGTTCCGCAGATCCCAACAGCACCTCTTGATTCCGATAACGATGGCATCACTGATGATAAGGATAAATGTCCTCAGGTTCCAGGTGTTGCCAAATACGAGGGCTGCCCTGTTCCTGATACGGATAAAGATGGCATCAACGATGAATTGGATAAATGCCCAACTGTACCAGGTATTGCTAAATATGAGGGATGCCCGATTCCTGATACGGATAAAGATGGTATCAACGATGAAGAAGACAGGTGTCCAACCGTTCCGGGTGTTGCACGTTACCAGGGCTGTCCAATACCAGACAAAGATGGGGATGGTGTGAATGATGAAGATGATCGTTGTCCTGATGTACCTGGACCAGCTTCAAACCAGGGTTGTCCTGAGATCACGGAAGAAGTGAGTAAAAAAGTAGATGTTGCTGCACAGAATGTATTGTTCCAGACTGCAAGTTCAAGATTGCTTGCAACATCAAATCGCGGATTGAATGAAGTGGTTAAGATCATGCAGGAGGATTCAAATCTTAAAATTTCAATTGAAGGCCACACTGATAATGCAGGTGACGAAGAGAAAAATCAAACATTGAGTGAAAGCCGTGCAAACGCAGTGAAAGCATACCTCGTTTCAAAAGGAATTGACGAGAGCCGCATTACTGCGCAGGGCTTTGGCGAAAGCCAGCCGGTTGCAGATAATAAAACAGCCGCTGGCCGTGCGAAGAACCGCAGGGTGGAAATGAAGCTGAGTTATTAATAATCCGGGTTTTTAAGTAAATAGAAGGCATCGAGCAATCGGTGCCTTTTTTAGTGGTGATAACACAGATTAAGACGGATTACACGGGATAAGCTCAAAACCAATAGAAACTTGTTGATAGTTTCGAAGTGTCCACTTTCTCTTTCTGTCTCTTTTTGGTTTCAAAGCGAGGTGCCGAGGAGCACGCAAAGAATTTTAGATTTAAAAATTTGAAGATTTGACGGTGCATTCATTCTAATGAGAAAACCTGGCAAAAGGAATTCATACAATCTAGAAATAAATATTAGAGCAAAACAAAATGACAGATTAGGCTACACTCAGCGTATTCGAATAACAAGCTGTACAAAAAATAATACCTGTTCGAATTTCTTGATTGAAATCCTGTGGTGATACGAAGCAATTGGAGCGACAACTTGAAACGTGAAGCGTGAGGCAAAACGAAACTCAGGTTTTACAAATACAAAACGACTGCTCGATCTATAGAATCTAGAAATCTAGAAATTTTAAAATCTAGAAATTATTGCTCGTCCTTCTTCCCAAACAACTTCCTCAAAAACCCCTTCTTCTCCTTATTCTCCGAAGTATCTTTTGGATTTCTGTTTTTATCTGCGTCGCGATTATTTGGCTTTTTAGTTCCT